>DASXTN010000158.1:0-7790 GCA_036505435.1 Thermoanaerobaculia bacterium
GGAATGCGCGCAGTCATGGATGCCTCCAACGCGATCCGCGCCGGCGAGTACGAGGTCGCCGTCGCCGGGGGGATGGAATCCATGTCGAACGCTCCGTACCTGTTGGAGCGCGGTCGGACCGGCTACCGCATGGGCAACGCCGTCCTGGTCGATTCGATGATCAAGGACGGGCTCTGGGACCCCTACAGCGACATCCACATGGGCGGCTGCGCGGAGATGTGTGTCTCGAAGTACTCGTTCTCTCGCGAAGAGCAGGACGCCTACGCGCTCGAGTCGTACCGGCGGGCGCAGGAGGCCACGAAGTCCGGGCTCGCGGCGGAAGAGATCGCGCCCGTCGAGGTCCCGGCGAAGAAGGGCCCTCCCGCGGTCGTGGACACTGATGAGGAGCCGTTCGCGGCACCGCTCGAAAAGATCGCCACGTTGAAGCCCACATTTCAGAAGGATGGCACGGTAACCGCCGGGAATTCGTCGAAAATCGACGATGGGGCCGCGGCGCTGGTGGTCTCATCAGGGGACTGGGCGGCGCGTCGCGGAGTTAAGCCGGTCGCACGCATCGTGGCATACGCCGGAGTCGCCCAGGCGCCGGAGTGGTTCACCACGGCTCCCGGCGGCGCGATCGCCAGGCTCCTCGAGAAGACGGGACTGTCCGTCTCGGACGTCGACCTCTTCGAGATCAACGAAGCCTTTGCGGCCGTCGCCCTCGCCGCGATCCGCGATCTCGACCTCGATCCCGCGAAGGTCAACGTGCGAGGGGGCGCGGTGGCGCTCGGACACCCGATCGGCGCGTCAGGCGCGCGAATACTGACCACCCTGGTGCATGCGCTTCGACACGGCGGGAAGAAGCGCGGGATTGCCGCGATCTGCATCGGCGGCGGCGAGGCGACGGCGATGCTGGTGGAGCGGGAGACTTAGCGGGTTTCGTGACTCCGTTCGACCTCATATTGGGCGGCGTCCCCCGCTTCGAAGCGGAAGGCCCCTGGGCCTGGCGGCTCGCTCGGCGCTTCGCGCGCAGCGTCGCCGCGAGCCGCTTCACGGAGGTCCGCGGGCGCAAGCCCGTCGTCGCGGATGCCGCCGGCGACTCGCCGCTCGTCCTCGTTTGGGCAGAACCGGAGGCGTACCTGGCGCCCCCGGCCGCGCGACGGCTCGTGGCGACCCTCGACGCCTTCCCGAGCGCCGACCTCGTTCTGCCGGTCTCGAACGAAGCGTGGACGGGGGATACGCGTCGGGCGCCGCCGTTCGCCTATTCGACTCCCTCCGCTCTCATCGAGGCCGCGCGTCTCGCCGCGGACTCCGCCTCCTCCCCGTTTCCGCTTCCCGACCCGCGCTCGCCGGTCTTCGTGGCTCGACGCGCGAGTCTCGCGCGATTGCCGGCGTCGCTTGCCCTCGAAAACGCACCGGCCGCGATCCGGCACTCGGGCGGTCGGGCACTCGCGGACCCGGGCGCCTACCTCCACCGCTATGCGGAGATGGACGCGCAGGCGCGCGATGACCTCGCCGAAAAGGTCCCGAACGGCGCCGGCGCCGTTCTCGACGTCGGCTGCTCGCGGGGCGCGACGGCGGCGGCGCTTCGCTGGCGGGGCGTCGAGCGCATCGTCGGCGTCGAGCCGGACCCCGAAGACGCGAGCGAGGCGGCGCGCCGCTACGATCGTGTGCTTGCGTGTCCGCTCGAAGAGGTCCCGGTCGGCGAGTTCGGTCCCGAGTTCGATGCGGTGCTGTTCGGCGACGTTCTCGAGCATTTGATCGATCCCTCCGATGCCCTGGTGCGCGTCCGGCCCTGGCTCACCGGACGCGGTGTCGTGATCGCCTCGGTGCCGAATGTCGGCAACTGGGCGATCGTCGCGGATCTCCTCGCCGGACGGTTCGATTACGTGCCGTACTCCCTCCTGTCCGGAACCCACGTGCGGCATTTCACTCGTTCGACCCTTCGCGACCTGTTCGAAGCGTGCGGCTACGCCGTGGCCTCCATCGACACAGTTTCCGTTCCCCCGTCTCCCGGTGGGGCTGCGAAGCTTGCGCTTTTCTCCAGCTGGCCGGAGGCTTCCGGTGATCTCGCGGTCGCCGAGTTCGTAGTGGTCGCGCGACCGATGAGCAGTGAGCGTGAGCAATAAGCGGTGAGCGGAAGGTCGAGCTCCGGCTTGCTGCTGCTCCTTCTTGCCGTTGGTGCCTCCGCCCAGACGCCGTTCGGACCGACCGATCCCTTCGAGTCGCGCTTCAAGACGAAGCCGACCTTCCAGATCCGCTTCCGCGTTCCGGAAAAAGGGGGCGAGGTCCGTCTCACGACGAAGAACCCCGTCCACTACGAAAAAGAGGTCTTCTGGGAAGGGAGCGGCGAGGTCACGATCGAATACCAGGACGTGCGCATCACCGCCGACCGCGCCCGCTACGATTTTCCGACGAAGACCGCGACGCTCGAAGGCAACGTCGTAGTCGACCAGGGACCGACGCGACTCTCCGGCAGCCGCGGCGTTTTTCGGGTCGAAGACAAGACGGGCCGGCTCGAGAACGCAACCGCGGACCTCGCGCCGACCTACCACGTGGTCGCGGACGCCATCGAGAAAATCGGCCCTGCGACCTATCGAATCGAGAAGGGCGTTTTCACCTCGTGCGACCTGCCACGGCCGGAGTGGTCCTTCTACCTCTCCCGGGCGGACGTGACGCTCGACGACTACGCGCGGATGAAAAACGTCTCCTTCCGCGCCGGTCCCGTGCCGGTGCTGTACACGCCCTGGCTCGTCTGGCCGACGAAGCAGGACCGCGCCTCGGGCTTCCTCGTCCCGGGAGTCGGCTACAACAGCCGTCGGGGCGGTTACCTCGGCCTCTCCTACTACTGGGTGACCGGCCGCTCGACCGACTCGACGACCCAGCTCGATCTCTACTCGAGGGGAGCGGTCGGGGTCGGTGAAGAGCTTCGCTGGACTCCGACCCCGGAAGCCGCGGGCATCCTCCAGGGCTACGCGATCCGGGATCCCGAAGCGACCGTGTGCGTGCCGATCGAGGAGGCGCCCGAGGGGGGTGATGCCTGCGTCATGACCGACGGCCGGTCGGGAGTCTTCGCCCGGCGGGAGAAGACGCGCTGGAAGGCGAGGCTCGACCACGTCTCGAACGATCTGCCCTTCGATTTTCGCGGCGTTCTGTCGGTGCGGGAATACTCCGACGAGCAGTTCCTGCGGGACTACGAGAGGGCATTTGCGCTGTCCTCTTCGCGCCAGACGTTGTCGCGGGGGTTCCTGACGAAGAACTTCGGCGACGACTCGGTCAACCTGAGGGTCGAGCGAAGCGAGACGTTCTTCGGAACGAAGGTCGTCTCAGAGCGCGTTCCCTCGCTGGAGTACTCTCGCCGAACTTCGCGGATCGGCCGATCCCCTTTTTTTCTCGCTCTCGAATCCTCGCTCTCGTATCTCTTCGTGAACCGCGGGCCGGGACTCCCGCATGGAGAGTACGGCCGCGCGGACTTCCACCCGACCCTCTCGATTCCCTGGAAGACGGTGCCGTGGCTCTCCGTGACGGCGAAGGGCGGCGGGCGCTGGACCGGGTATTCGGACTCGACCGACGAAGGGCGCACGCTCTTCGTCGGCGACTCGATCTCGCGGAGCTACGGGGAAGCGGGAGTTTCGATCGTCGGCCCGTCGGTCTCGCGCATCTACGAAGGGGCGATCGGCACGTTCGGTCGATTCAAGCACGTCATCGAACCGCGCGTCGACTATGAGTACGTCTCGGACGTGGACGACCCCCTGCGTATCCCGGTCTTCGACGAGGTGGACACGGCGCTTGGACGCAACCAGGTTCGATATGCGATCGTGAACCGGTTGCTCGCGCGCCCCGCCGAGACGAAGGCGGGGGGTGCGACCGAGATTGCGTCGCTCGAGATCGCGCAAACACACGCATTCCGGCTGCCGCAACTCCCTTCGGGAACTTCGACCTCGTTCGAGTCGTTCGTCGCAAGGACCGGTCCGGTCGAGGCGACGCTACGAGTCGTGCCCGGAAGCCTCTTCTCGTTCGACGCTCGGGCGGCGTACGACGCGCACGTCGACCGGATCACCGCCGTGTCTGTCGCGACCTCGGTGAACTGGAGGACGAACTATGTCAACGCGACCTGGTTCGGCAGCCGCCCCGTCAGCGCCACCGGGCTTGCGCTGACTCCGACCGACCAGATCCGGATCGCCGCCGGCGTCGACCTCACGAAGGCCTTCCGCGTCGACACGCAGTTGAACTACGACGCACAACAGAACCGACTGCTCGAGGATCGCTCGCTCGTGACGTTCAACGGATCGTGCTACGCGCTCTTTCTCGAAGTGCGCCAGCTTCGACTCCCGCCCACGACGCGCCGCGATTACCGCCTCGTCTTGAACCTGAAGGATGTCGGGACGCTGCTCGACGTCAATGGGTCGCTGGACCGTTTGTTCGGAGGTCAGTAGTTTTCTCTGTCATTCCGAGGTCCGAAGGACCGAGGAATCTCGGGGGCTGAGATCCCTCGCTGCGCTCGGGATGACAGGGGAAGAAGAGGCTCCGCTATCATCTTCTCCACGTGAAAGGCCTCATTCTCTCCGGCGGCAAAGGTACCCGTTTGCGCCCGCTCACCTACACAAGGGCGAAACAGCTCGTGCCCGTCGCGAACAAGCCCGTGCTGTTCTACGGGGTCGAGGCGATCGTCGCCGCTGGAATCCGGCGCATCGGGGTCGTCGTCGGCGAGACCAGAGACGAGATCCGCGACGCGCTTGGCGACGGCTCCCGTTTCGGAGCGGAGATTACCTACATCGAGCAGGCGGAACCTCTCGGTCTGGCACACGCGGTCCTGATTTCCGAGCGGTTCCTGAAGGGGGAGCCGTTCGTCATGTACCTGGGTGACAACCTGATCGCCGACGGCATCGCGTCGCTCGTCGAAGAGTATCGACGGATCGGTTGCAACTCGCAGATCTTGCTGGCGAAGGTGCCGAACCCGGAGCAGTTCGGCGTCGCCGAGCTTTCCGATGGAACAGTCGTCCGTCTCACAGAGAAGCCGAAGGAGCCACGCTCCGATCTGGCGCTCGTCGGCGTCTATATGTTCGACGACACGGTCTGGGACGCCGTAAAGGCGATCCGGCCGAGCTCACGCAACGAGCTCGAGATCACGGATGCCATTCAGTGGCTGATCGATCATGGCCGGAGCGTCCATCCACACATCGTCTCCGGCTGGTGGAAGGACACCGGCAAGGTCGAGGACATGCTCGAAGCGAACCGCATCATCCTCGACACCTTCACGGCGCGCGGAATCGAGAGCGCGGACGAAGGCTCGCGCGTCGAAGGCAAGGTCGCGATCGAGCCGGGTGCGCGGGTCTACGCGAGCACGATCCGTGGACCGGCGATCATCGGCGTGGGAACCGAGATCCGGGGGGCGTTCGTGGGACCGTACACGTCGATCGGGCCGGGCTGTCGTATCGAGCGATGCGAGATCGAGAACTCGATCGTGCTCGAAGGCTCTTCGCTCGAGCGGATCCCGGGACGGATCGCGGACTCGCTGATCGGAAAGAATGTCCGGATTCATCCGGGAGCCGAGCGACCGCGCGTTCATCGGTTTCTCGTCAGCGACAACTCCGAGATCGGGATCCTGTGAAGGTTCTCGTCACCGGGGGCTGCGGCTTCATCGGGTCGAACTTCATCCGGCATCTGTTCGGGTCCCGTGGCGACGGCGTCTTTGTCGTCAACCTCGACAAGCTCACGTACGCGGCGAACCCCGCGAACCTCGCGGACGTCAGACGGCGCCCGAACTATCGTTTCATTCAGGGGGACATCGCCGACCCCGAAGTCGTGAGAGTCGCCATGGACGGCTGCGACGCAGTCGTGAACTTCGCGGCGGAGACGCACGTCGACCGCTCGCTTTCCGGAGACGCCTCCTTCATCGAGACCGACGTGCGTGGCGTCTTCGTCCTGCTCGAAGAGGCTCGGCGTCGTGGCGGCGTCCGGAAATTCATCCAGATCTCGACCGACGAGGTCTACGGGTCGATTCCGAGCGGGTCGTTTCACGAGGAATCGCCTCTGAATCCGCGGAACCCGTACTCGGCTTCCAAGGCCGGAGGCGACCGGCTCGCCTACTCTTATTGGGCGTCGTACCGACTCCCGGTCGTCATCACCCGGGCATCGAACAACTACGGGCCGTACCAATATCCGGAAAAGCTCATTCCGCTCTTCGTGACGAATGCAATCGACGACCATCCGCTTCCACTCTACGGAGACGGCCGCAACGTGCGAGATTGGCTCTACGTGAAGGACCACGCCGCGGCGATCGATTTTCTGCTGGAGGCGGGGGAGCCGGGCGAGACCTACAACATCGCCGGGGGCAACGAGGCGGAGAACATCGAGATCACGAGGAAGGTCCTCGCGCTGCTCGGCAAACCCGAGAGCTTGATCCGGTTCGTCGACGACCGGCCGGGCCACGATCGGCGCTACTCGCTCGACGCAGGCAAGCTCGCGCGCCTCGGGTTTGCGAGTGCGACGGACTTCGACGCAGGACTCGCCGAGACCGTGCGCTGGTACCGCGAGCGCGAAGATTGGTGGCGTCCGATCAAGGAGAAGGACGTCGCGTATCGCGAGTACTACCGAAGTCAGTACGGCGATCGGCTCGCGACGTCATCGGCGAGCGCAAAGCCGCCGGGATAGCAAAAGGCGGGATCTCGTTGCCGGACGCCGCCGTCGCTTCCGTCGAGACGCAGCCGGCGCTTCTCGGCTCGCCGCATCCGATCGCGGGAGAGCGGCCACGGGTGCTCATCACCGGCTCGTCGGGCATGCTCGGGTCGGACATCGCCCCGGTCCTGGCAGGCGGCGGCTACGAGGTGTATCCACGGCCGCGGTCAGACCTCGACGTCACCGACGCCGCTGAAGTTGCACGTGCGTTCCGCGAGCTCCGGCCTCAGGTGGTCGTCAACTGCGCGGCCTTCACCCGAGTCGACGCTTGCGAGTCGGACCCCAGCGCGTGGATCGTCAACGCGGAAGGGGTAGAGAACCTTTCCCGAGAGTGTCTGCGGCAGGCCGCCCGTCTCGTCCAGATCTCGACCGACTTCGTTTTCGACGGGGAGAAGCGCGAGCCCTACATCGAGACGGACGAGACTTCGCCTCTTTCGGAGTACGGCCGGGGAAAGCGCGCGGGGGAGGAGGCGGCGCTCCGGTCGCCTGGCGCGCTCGTCGTGCGCGCCTCATGGCTGTTCGGCCGCGGAGGATGGAACTTCATCGAAGCGATCCTGAAGCAGGCGAACGATGGCAAGCGCGAGCTCACGGTCGTCGATGACCAGAGAGGCCGGCCGACCGCAACGACTGATCTCTCCGAAGCGGTCCTCGCACTGCTCGCCGCCGGGGCATCCGGCGTTTTCCACTTCGCCAACCGCGGCGAGGTCACGTGGCACGATTTCGCCCAGGAAATCCTGCTCCTCTCAGGCTACGACGACGTCCGCGTTCTTCCGACGACGTCGGCGGCGCTCGCGCGGCCGGCCGCGCGACCGGCGTATTCGGTGCTCGACACGTCGAAATACGAGAGCGCGACCGGCCGTGGGATTCGCCACTATCGCGAGCCGCTCATCGAATACCTGGCGCGGCGCGCGCGGCCGGAAGCGTGAAGCTGCGAGTGTGCCGTCTATCCCCTCTCCCGCCGGGAGAGGGTTAGGGTGAGGGGGTTGGCTTCGGCGATCACCGCCTCGGAGTGGAAGCGCAAGGCGGTCCACGCCGGCACCGGCCTCTTCGCTCTGACGTTGCGCTGGCTCGACTGGAGAGCAGCAGCCGCCGTCGCGCTCGCCGCGCTCCTCTTCAACCTGTTCGTGATGCCG
>DASXTN010000159.1:0-8972 GCA_036505435.1 Thermoanaerobaculia bacterium
AAGCAGATCCGCCAGAGGGACCGGGGCGGGATGACGTTCCGGCTCTTCGAGCTGAAGTTTCCCAAGAAGACGCTGGAAATCTGGGAGCGCGACATGCCCGACGGCAAGATCGAGCAGTATCAGGTGGTGGCCCGGGACTGACAACCCATCGAGTTGAGACGCGGCGGAGATCGTTCCGGGCCATGGCCGCTTCTCGAAGCATGCGCGCCTCTCGTTTTCACGTACGATTCGTCGAGATACGAATGTCGGAATCCATCGAGATCTCTGCGGTCACGCCCGCGCCGCCGAGCTTCTGGGGGACTCTCGCCGAAGCCATTCGCGGATCGCATCAGGACTACACCGAGGGGCCCATCGGGCGCGCCATCGTTCTCCTCGCCGTGCCGATGGTCCTCGAGATGGTGCTCGAGTCGGTCTTTGCGGTCGTGGACGTCTTCTGGGTCTCCAAGCTCGGCGCCGACGCGGTCGCGACGGTCGGCATGACCGAATCGATGCTGGCGTTGATCTACGCCGTCGCGATCGGCCTTTCGATGGGCGCGACCGCCACGGTGGCCCGGCGGATCGGGGAGAACGACCCCGAGCGCGCGGCGGCCTCGGCCGTGCAGTCGATCGCGCTCGGCATCGCGGTGGCCGTTCCGATCGGAATCGTGGGAGCCTCGCTCGCTCCGCGGCTCCTGGGTCTTCTCGGCGCGCCGGCGGCCGTCATCGCGAACGGCTGGCGCTTCACCGCGATCATGTTGGGCGGCAACGTCGTCATTCTCCTTCTGTTCCTGATCAACGCGATTTTCCGCGGCGCCGGCGACGCGGCGATGGCAATGCGCTCGCTCTGGCTGGCCAACATATTCAACCTGATCCTCGATCCCTGCTTCATCTTCGGGCTCGGCCCCTTCCCGCGCCTGGGGGTCACCGGCGCGGCCGTTTCGACGACCTGCGGGCGGGGGATCGGCGTGCTCTTCCAGATCTGGATGCTGTCGCGCGGCCGCGGGCGCATCGTCATCCGGCGACGACATCTGAAGCTCGAGCCCGCCGTGATGCTGCGCCTGCTGCGCGTGTCGGCAAACGGGATCCTCCAGGTCATGATCGGGACGGCGAGCTGGATCGGGCTCGTGCGGATTCTCTCGGCCTTCGGCAGCGCCGCGCTCGCCGGCTACACGATTGGCATCCGGATCATCGTGTTTGCGATCCTGCCCTCCTGGGGGATGTCGAACGCCGCGGCCACGATGGTCGGCCAGAACCTCGGCGCCCGAAAGCCCGATCGGGCCGAGCGCTCCGTCTGGAAGGCCGCCTTCTACAACATGGTCTTTCTGGGGTGCGTCGGCGCCCTCTTCATCCTCTTCGCCGATCCACTGATACGCCTCTTCACAGGCGACCCCGCAGTCGTGTCGTACGGGACTGCCTGTCTGCGTTTCGTCAGCTACGGCTTTCTCTTCTACGCCTACGGCATGGTCATGACGCAGGCGTTCAACGGCGCCGGCGACACATGGACGCCGACGCGGATCAACCTCTTCATCTTCTGGCTCTGGGAGATCCCGCTCGCCTACTTCCTGTCGCATCGATTCGGTCTCGGTCCCCGTGGTGTCTTCGCGGCCATTACGATCGCCTTCTCGACGCTGGCCGTCGTCAGCTCGCTTCTCTTCCGTCGCGGGAAGTGGAAGGAGATGAAGATCTAGCAACGGGAGCGAGACACGGCCGCGTCGCTGATTTCGCCCCGGGGTGGCGCGGTTTGCTGGGGGTCGGGCGAACGTACCAGGAGCGTCTCCTGGAGGCGTCGGCCACAGGCCGAGTTCATCCCTGGCAACTGCCGCTTGGTCCGCCGCTGGCGTCGTTGCTCCCGGAGCCGTTGAGTCGAGCGGCCTCTCGGGCGTAGCCTTGCTAGCGGGAACCCCGGTATGACTCCCGCCACTCGTCGCATCATAGGGATATCAGCGGTCGTCGCGGTCATCCTGGCGGGCGGAACCTTTTCGCCGAGGGTCCGCGGAAGCGCCGACGCGACTTCGATTACGGCGTTGGTCCGAGTGTCGGTCCTCCCGATCGACCGCGACGAGGTCCTCGCCGACCAGACCGTGATCGTCGAGGGCGATCGCATCGCCACCCTCGGCCCGACCGGCTCCGTCGCGATTCCGGCGGACGCCCGGCGGATCGACGCTTACGGCCGGTACCTCATGCCGGGTCTGATCGACATGCACGTACACATCCGGGAGCGGGAGCTGGCTGCCTACGTGGCGAATGGCATCACATCGGTGCGCAACATGTGGGGCTACGTCGAGCTGCCCGACATCATGCGGAGGATCGAGAGCGGAGCGGTCGTCGGGCCCACGATCTACTCGGCGAGCCCGGGTTTCGATGCGCCGCCGCCCTACTGGCCTCAAACGCAGATCATCGACGATCCGGCCCAGGCCGATGCCCTCGTGGCCGCGCAGGTCGCCAACGGGTGGCTTTTCATCAAGGTCTATCAGAAGCTTCGGCCGCCGGTCTACGACGCGATTCTCGACGCGGCGCGCGCACGAGGGATTCGGGTGGTCGGCCATGTTCCCACCGAGGTTCCGGTCGAGCACGCGCTCGCCGCCGGTCAGGTCTCCCTCGAGCACCTGCACGGGTACGATCTCGCGGTCACCCGCCACAACCGAGGGCCGTTCGATCCCGCAACCTGGATCGACATCGATGCCGGAAAGCTTCCCGACCTCGCCGAGAGGACTCGCCTCGCGGGCGCATGGAACTGCCCGACGCTGGCCATCTGGGAGGTCTTCACGAGAGGGATGGCTCCCGCGGATCGAGCCCGCGTCCTGGCGAACCGCCGCCTCGTCGTCGGAGCCCTCCATGCGACGGCGGGCCGGATCTTGGTGGGAACCGATTCGGGGATCGACTACACGGCGGCCGGGACGTCGATTCACGATGAGATCGACGAGCTCGTGGCGTCCGGCTTGTCTCCCTACGCGGCGATCTGGGGCGCCACCTACGGGGGCGCGCTCTTTCTGGATCGAACCGCCGACATTGGCTCCGTTGCCGTCGGCCGCCGAGCAGACCTGTTGATCCTGGATCGCAATCCGCTCGAAGACGTGGGCGCGCTTCGAACGCCCGTCGGGATCATGTGGCATGGCCTCTGGCGGCTCGCTCCTCGATGGGAGAGAGAGGTCGTTCCCTGTTTCTCGGAACCGTCGGCGGGCTCAGATACCGAGAGTCGGGCGCCGGACACGGCGCGAAGCGGCTGCCGCCATGGAGTCCCCCGAACGGTGATCCGTTGAGGATCGCCGCCCACCGTGATGGGGGAAGAAGAGCAACATGACCCGGATCGTGTCGATCGCCCTCGGATTCGTTTTTTCTCTCGGGGGCTTGCGCGTGACGATGCACCAAGGCCGGGCCGAGCCGCCAGATGGTTTCGTCCGAACGCTTGGCAGGAGACTCGTCGTCGACCCCGACAACCAGGAGGTCTCTTTGAGAGGCATAGGGTTCTCCTCCCCGACGCTGAGTCCGCCGAGCGAGGACGACTACGAAGCGGTCCAGCGAATGGGCATGAACACGGTGACACTGGAGTTGGGATACCGATTCTTCTACGACCCGGCCGCCCCAAGCACGTACAACCCGCTCGCCTGGAGCTGGTTGGATGCGCACGTCCACCTCGCGCGAAGACACCGCATCTATCTCGTCCTTCAGATGTGCGATGTCGAGGGGGCGCAGTTCGTTCCGGCACAGGGCCTCCCGCTCGACTATCGAATCTGGGAAAACGGCGGGCTGCAGGCGCGATTCGTCCATCTCTGGCGGGCAATCGCGGACAGGTACAGACAAGAGCCCCAGATCGTCGGTTACAGCCTCTTCTGCGAGCCCGTCGTATCTGACACCGTGGAGCAGTGGTCGAAGCTCGCGAACAAGACCATCGAAGAGATCCGGCGGGTCGATCAGCATCACATCCTGTTCGTCGAGCGGATCTACGGCGAGCACGCGGTCCGACGCGAGGTCTCCGGCATCGATCTTTCTCCTGAGAGAGCGTTCTTTCAGGCGCAGGATGACGACGTCGTCTACGCGTTCTATTTCTTCGACAGAGACGAATACACGCACCAGTTCGCGCCGTGGAGGCCTGAACTGCGCCGGTCGATCACCTATCCGGAGGAGGCAATGACGATCCCTTACAAGGAAGAACCCTCAGGGATCCGAAGGACCTTTCGGTTCGACAGGGACTACCTGCGGTTCTACCTGAGCCGCCAGACCGAGTTCGGCGAGAAGCACAACGTCCCCATGTTCTTCTGGGCCTTCGGCGCGCTCCATACCTGCTTCGAGTCAAACCGAGGGGGATCGAAGTGGCTCGAGGACGTGACGGGTCTCTTCAACGCTAGCGGGCTCCATTGGACAGCGTGGGCTTATCGCGACAAGAACTTCGGGATCCGTGACAACGAGGAGGCCAAACGAGTCGTCGCCAGAGCCGCCAAGGCCGGGCAGGGGCGCTGAGTGGCCCGGCGCGCTCTCTCCAGATCCCGAACCTCCACGTCATGCTCCCCGTGGTAATCGCGTGAACGCGGCCTGGCGGACGGCGCTCGCCCTCCGCCTTCTCCTCGCTCCTTCCGCAGTCTCCATGGCGAGCAAGGAGGCAATCGGCGGCCCGGTCCCGCCGGCCGTGCTCGCGTTCTCCCGGAGTCTTCCTCGCCTCTTCGACGAGTTCGAACGGGTGGTGGCCCGGGAGGAG
Organism: Thermoanaerobaculia bacterium; assembly: GCA_036505435.1. Lineage (GTDB taxonomy): Bacteria > Acidobacteriota > Thermoanaerobaculia > UBA5066 > Gp7-AA6 > Gp7-AA6. The sequence continues at coordinate 4,673 of DASXTN010000159.1, forward strand.
ATGCGTCAGGAGATCATGGACACGAGGTCGGACCGCACGGCCCGCCGACGCGTGCTCGCCTCCGACTACCAGATTGCCCGGCTCGAGAAGGATCCCGATGCCCTCTGGGAATTCCGGATTGTTCGCGAGGTGGACGGGAGGATCGTGCGGGGCGCCGACTGGCGGCTCGACGACTTCCTGCGTCTGAGGCACGCCGACGCGCGCGCGGAGCGGCTCTCGATCGTGGACCTCGCTCGGACGCAGTCGCTTCCTGGCTGTTATTGGCACAACGTCGCGCTCGTCCTCATCGCCTTCACGGAGCCTTACGTCGGCGATTTCCGCTGGCGCGGAAGGGAGGAAAGGTACGAGTTCGAGCAGGTCAGTGGTCTCGGGATCCCCGAAGACTTCTTCGACCCTTCCTCGATGCGCCACTATCCTCGAGGAGTCCTGATCCTCGGTGGACCGGGAGGGCCTCTGAGATCGCTCGAGCTGCGCTTCACCGCGAAGGACACCTCCGTGGCGATGAGCCTCGCCTTCGCTCGACAAGGCACCTCCGATCTCCCGATGCCCCTCCGGTTCGACATCGAGCGTAGAGCCGCCTCGACGGGTGCGAGCGGCGAGACTCTCCGGAGCCCTGGTCGGACGCTCAACCGCACGACGATCGAGTACTCCCACTACCGGCGCTTCACCGTCACGATGGAGGAGAAGACGAGGGAGTGACGGGTTCCTGAGGAACTCGGGACCCCGGGGGTCAGAACCGGACTGCCGGATTGTTCCCGATCACTTGAGCTCGGCGGTCGAGCCGGGAATCTTCTTCCATGGCTCGCTGCGGCCGCCGAGGTGCTTCGCCAGAAACTCCTCGACCCGGCCGAAGAAGTCGAGGTTGTTCTCCGGCCGAGCGAAGCCGTGCCCCTCATCGGGGTAAACGACGTAGGTGACCGAGAGGCCTCGCTTGCGGAGAGCCTCGACGATCAAGTCCGAGTTCTTGATGTTGACTCGAGGATCGTTGGCCCCCTGCCCGATCAGGACGGGAACTTGGATTCGGTCGACGTGGTAGAGCGGCGAGAGCCTTCGGTTGAGATCCTCGTCGTGCTCGACGTCCCCCATGCGGCGCACCCAGCGCGTCTTGACCGCGCCCCAGTAGGCGGGCATGGACGTGAAGAGCACCTTGAGGTCCGTCGGGCCGACCAGGTCGACGGCGCAGACGAAGAGTTCGGGCGCCGTGGTCACGCCTCGGAGCGCGGCGTAGCCTCCGCCCGAGGCGCCCATGATCCCGATGCGTTTGGGGTCGGCGATGCCTTCTCGGATGGCCCAGCGGACGCCGTCGTGAAGGTCCTCCTGCATCCCCAGGCCGAACTGATGGTTGCCAGCGTTCAAGAACTTCTTGCCGAACCCCGTCGAGCCGCGGAAGTTGACCTGAAGCACCGCATACCCGCGGTTGGCCAGAAACTGCGCCCAGCCGTCGAATCCCCAATCGTCGCGCGCCCAGGGTCCGCCGTGGGGAACGAGGACCATCGGAAGACTCTTCTGCGGGCCGCCGGGCGGGAGGGTCAGATAGCTCACGAGCTTCAAGCCGTCTCGCGCGGGAACGAGCACCGGCTTGCGATGCGTCAGACGGTAACGGGAGAGCGCTGGTTGGTCCACGAAGAGCAGGTTCGCCGTGCGGGACTTCCGGTCGTAGAGGAGGAAGCTCTGCGGGCCGTCGTCGACGGTCTCGGCGACGATCCATTTGGAGTCGTCTCGGTCGTGGCTGACGGGAAGGAGAAATCCCGGGTGATCCTTCGCGAGCGTCTCGAAGTCGGCTTTCACGGCCGGATCGACGAACTTCCATGCGAACTCGAGGTATTCGAAGCCGACGGCCTCGACCCGGTGCGTTTTCGGGTGCGTCAGAACGAGGGGACGGAAGTCGGGAAACGCGGCGAAGTCTTCCGCCACGTCGCTGCGGGGATCTTCGGCGATCGTCTCGAGCTCCTTGCCGGTTTGGGCATCGACGCGAACGAGACGGGCGGTATCGGAGTGGAGGGCCGAGACGACATAGAGCGACCGCCCGTCGGCGGCGAAGCCGGCGGTGACCGTTCCGCCGTTGATCTGCCCGAACATCGTGGAGTCTTCGAAGGGCCAGGCGACGAGGTCGCGCCAGGGTTTGCCGGCTCCGTCGCGCACGCGGAGGATCGTCTGCGCGGTCTTCAGGTCGAACGCCGTCGCGGCGCGGATGACGAAGTCGGGATCGACCGTCCAAGAAAGAACGTCTCCGGGGTTTTCCGTTTCGAGCGTGACGGCGCCGGTCGAGAGCCGAACGCGGTACATGTCGAAGACGCGGCGCTCGCGGCGGTTCAAGCCGATCAGGATCTCGTCCGGATGGGCCGGACTCGTCAGAAGGTTCTGCGCCTTGACGCCGGAGAATGGCGTCAGGTCGCGCACTTCTCGCGTCGCGAGGTCGACCGAGTAGACGTGCCAGTTCTCATCGCCATCGCTGTCCTGCTCGTAGAGGATGTGCTCTCCGTCCTCGGCCCAGCGGTAGAGATTGACAGTCCGGTGCGATTCTCGCGTGACCGCGGCGGCGTCCTCCTTTCCGAGCGTCTGCACCCAGACGTTCAACACCCCCTTATCGTCCGGAGCGAGGAAGGCGAGACGTGTTCCATCGGGCGAGAGCGACGGCGCCGTCTTGACGGGATTGCCGAAGAGAACTTCGCGCGGAACGATCGGGGGCAGCTCGGAAAGGGCCGTTCGCGCCAGCCCGACTGCCAGGGCGGCAATGCCGATCGAGGCTCGACCCCTCACGACGATTGTCTCCGGCGCCTCACGACGGCGCCTTTCCGGCATCGAGCTCGGCGATGAGCTTCTTGGGGGCGACGGCGCGATAGCTTTCCGTAATCCAGCCTTTCAGGATCTCGAGAGGCGGATGCTCGTCGGCGCCGAAACGGGCGCTGACCCAGCCGGCCTTGCCCAGTCCGTAGCCCGTCGGTTTGGCGAAAGGCAGATCGACCGCTTCCTCCCTCGAGACCGGGAGCTTGACACTGAAGCCGATGCCGCCGCCGGGGACCGGATCCGCGCCCAGAAACACGAAGACCTTTCCGTTGACCTTCGCCACGCGCTCTCCCCACGGGAAATCCTCCTTCGCGCCGGGGAAGGAGAGCGCAAACTCCCGCAGTATCTGCGATGCCCTGCGAAGGGTGCTGGCTCTTTTGGTTCGCTTCCCGGAGGGAGACTTCGTGCGCTTGGCGTTTCGTCGGCTTCGGGCCGGACTGGCGGAGCGGTTCGAGGAATCCCTTCGAGTCATGGCGAATCAGAGTAGCAGGAGCTCAGTCGTCTTTGAAATGGGTCCTGCACGGCTTGCCGCGTGTCCGATTCGGCGGCGCGGTCCGATGGAATAAGTCGTTGCCAGTCGATGTCATTCGCCTTCGCCGCGAGAGTTTTGCGTCGGTGTTAGAGTCTCTGTCCGGGTTCGCAGATGCCTCCCGTTCCCGGTTCTCGGCTCCCGATACGTCCCCTTGCCAACCCTGGTCAGGGCCGAGAGGAACGAGCGCCACGCCGGATCCTGGGGCCTTGCTGCCGAGCTCCTCCCATGTCTGAATCTGTCGCGTCGCGCGGTGCGCGGGACGACTCCCACGGCACCACTTCATGGTGCTGCGAGAAAGGACAAGCCCATGGACAAAAAAGACAGACCTCGGTGGGAAGCTCTCTTAGCACGTGGGTCACACGCACCCGCCGCAGCTCGGAGATCAATTTCCATCAGGGTCTCCAAACAGGTCGCCCCGATGCTCCTTTGCGCCTTCTTGGGCGTTGGTCCATCGTCTGCCCAAGCCCAGGATCAGCACGCGAGCGGGGGCGGAACCTACTTCGTGGAACCAGGCATCCGCAGCGAGTTCCAATTCAATGAGAACCACGTGCAGTGCAAGATCGGTCACGCGGTCCTGGCCGATGGAACGACCTTGCAGATGTACATGGCGAGCCAGACGATTGACTCGGTCACGATCGACAGTGTGGCGAAGACCGTCGTCATCACCGGAACGATGGTATCGATCGTCCGGCTACGATTCGCCAGCGGAGAGGCTGCAACTCTGACGGAGAGCGTCCCATTCGTCGTGTTCGGGCAGGACAACGGCACGCCTGGCGGGGGCACCGATCTCTTCTCGCTGACGGTGCTATACGCCGACACACCGGACCTCGATCAGTTCGACCTCTTCGGCAGCCCAGCCACGTTCGCTGGCACTCTTGCGGCGGGTGACATCGAGGTGCGCTGAAATCGATCGAAAGCGCTTAACGGTTTCGACAAAGGAGAACGTAATTATGACCAAGCCAAATCGTCTTGTCTTTGCGA
>DASXTN010000160.1:0-1725 GCA_036505435.1 Thermoanaerobaculia bacterium
TTTCGGGGCGGCGCTCGCGAGAGAAATCGCGGCAGCGCTCACGCGAGCGCCCGCGTTCGGGCTCGTTCGTGGAGTTCATCTCGACGTTCCGTTCTCCGCCGCAACCGCCGCGGCGCACGCCGCCGCGCTGCAGGAAGCCCGGTCGCGGCTGTCACACCTTCTCTCCCGAGAGGAGAATCCGACCTCCCGCCTCGCGCGCGAGGTCCCTCTCACTGTTTCGATGCGACGGCCGCCACCGACGGACGAAAAGGAGCAGAAAGCGGTCCGCGCGTTCGCGTCACGGACCGATGGGCTCGTCGTCTTCGCGTTCGGCGACGATAACTCCGCCGATCCCTCGTTCGCCGATTCGTTGGGCAAACCGTGGTGGGCTGGCTACGCTTCGGCGACGACCGCGTCACTCCGCACCGGCTCGGCACAGACCGGCGCGGTCGTCTCGGAAAGTGCGCTCGATGCGCTGACGGACGATCCACGCACCGAGCTCCTCCAGGAGCTGCCGTGGAACGAAGAGCGCGGATGGGAGTTCACTCTGCGAGCGCGGCGGAATCTTTCGGCTCCGGGCGTGTCGCTCTCCGCCGGCGACTCCGTCTCGTTCGCGGAGCCCTCCATCGCCGAGATGCTCGCCCGCTTTCGTTCGGACACGTCTGGGCGGCACTTCGCGCGCGGACACATTGTCGTCTTCGCGGGCGGGTCGGACGCCGACCGGGTCTTTCCGGTCGCGGCGCTCGCCGACGTTCTCGCCGGCGGCCGGCCGGTCCCGCAGCTCAAGGTGTGGACGGCTGCGGAAGGATCACGCTTCGTCCGGCTCGGAGCGGAGAATGCCGCGCCCCACGCTTCGCTCGTCTCCCGGGTCCAGAACTGGATCGAGATCGAGCTCGCGCCCGCGCGCGTTTCCGACGTCGATCTCGGAGGCTTCGATCGATGGGAGGCATATGACGAGCACGGCCGGCCGGTCTCGCCGGGTCGGGCGACCCGCGTGCGGCTCTACGAAACGCTCGTCGCGCCGCTCGAAATGTTCGAGCCGGCTCGGCTGCGGGTGCGGGGCGGGCTTCCCTCGCCCTGCTGCCGGATGCGGACGCACCTCGCGCCGGCGGCGGGAGGAGAGGTCGCGACCGAATGGGCGCTGCCAGGGATCCCAGCGCCTGCAGCGAGTTCAGCCCCCTCACCCTGACCCTCTCCCAGAGGGGGAGGGATCAGACGATAGACGCCCGATGGCGACGGCGGTCGCGTATGACCGAGATCGCCTTCGTCACCGGGCCGGAGGCGGCGAACAGGAGCGCCATTGCGAGGAGGGTCGCCGCGGGCCGGAAGGCGACGACCGCGAAGAAGAGCGCAATCACCGGAAGGATCCAGGCGCGTCGCTTCCGTCGCAGATCGAGATCTTTGAAAGACCGGTAGCGAAGAGTCGAGATCATCAAGTACGACAGGATGACCGTGAGCACGAGAAGACCCGTCATCCAGAACTGATCGACGAGCCGTTCGGGCGTCGCCAGAACGAGGCTTGCGATTGTCCCTGCCGCCGCCGGGATCGGCAGGCCGATGAAGTACTTCTTGTCGGTCACCCGCGTTTGAATGTTGAAGCGCGCAAGCCGCATCGATCCGCACACGACGAAGAGGAACGACGCCATCCAGCCGAGCCGATGGAAGTCGGCGAGCCCCCAGGAGTAGGCGAGCACGGCTGGCGCAACGCCGAAGGAGACGAGATCGGCGAGCGAGTCGTACTCTTCG
>DASXTN010000161.1:0-4595 GCA_036505435.1 Thermoanaerobaculia bacterium
GGGGCTCATCCGACGGAGCGGCGAACATCCGCAACTATCCACATCTCGTCGCGACGGCGGTGGCCTTCGGCTTCCCGCGCGAGAAGGCCCTCGCGGCGATGACGCTCGAGCCGGCGAAGCTGCTCGGGGTGGCCGACCGCGTGGGATCGCTCGAGCCGGGCAAGGACGCGACCTTCATCGTCACCGAGGGCGACATCCTGGACCTGCGCTCCCACGTCGTCGCTGCCTACCTCGACGGCCGAGCCCTGGATCTGACTGACAAGCAGAAGCGGCTGTACGAGAGGTATCGGAATCGGCCGAAGCCGGCATCGGAGATCGCAAGATGAACTTTCTCTTCAAAGAAGAACCCACCCACTACTCCTACGATGACCTCGTCCGCGACAAGAAGACGAGCTGGACCGGTGTGAAGAATCCGCTGGCGCAGAAGCATCTGCGGTCGGTCAAGAAGGGGGACCGGATCTTCTACTACCACACGGGCGATGAGAAGTCGGTCGTCGGCGTGATGAAGGCGGCCGGCGACGCCTATCCCGACCCGAAGGACAAAACCGGCAGGCTCTACGCCGTCGACGTCGTGCCGGTGAAAAAGCTGGCGCGGCCCGTGACGCTCGCGGAGATCAAGGCGAAGCCGGTCTTCAAGGCCTTCCCGCTCGTGCGCATCTCGCGCCTCTCGGTCATGCCGGTGTCCGAGAAGGAGTGGCGAGAGATCGACAGGATGGCGGAGGACTAGCCCGGCCGCGCGTCCACGGGCCCCTGCCAGCGGTCGAGCCAGTCGAGGACCTCGCGCGTGACCTCGTGCACCGGGAGCGCGTGCCCACCCTCGAAGAGCACGTGCTTCTTCTGCCCCTCCGGGCTGCCGAGCAGACGGTACATCGGCTCCTGAGAGGTCTCGACCGGGCTTTCGAAGTCCTGTCGCCCGTTGATCATCAGGACCGGGATGCGGATTCTCGGAAGGAAATTCAGCGCGTCGATCTCGGGTGGGTCGGATTCGAACCCGAGTCCCCCCGCGGCGAGCACGGCGACGCGAATGCGGTCCTCGACGGCCAGAAGGACGCTCCCCGCGTTCGCTCCCATGCTGAATCCGTAGAACGCGACGTGTCCCGCGTCCAGGTCCTTACGCGTCTCCACGTAGTCGATCGTCCGGCCGAGGTCGCGCCTCCAATGCACGATCAGGTCCCGATAGAAGCTCGCCGTCCGCTGCTCGTCCGAGTGACGCTCGAACGTCGCATCGTAGACCGGAAAGACCAGGGCTCGCCCGCTCTTCACGACGAAGTCGATGCCGCGCATCGGAAGGTTCTCGCTCGAGCGCATCACGCTGGCGTAGCCCGCCGGGAAGTACACCACCGTCCGATAGGGCGGCCGCCGGCCGCGCGGCAGGTAGAGGTAGGCGGTGACTCGCTCCTTCCCGTAGCCCGCGTCGAAGCTCACCTTTTCCCTGACCCAGTAGGGAGAGCTTTCGTCCCGACCCTCGACACGAGGCTCGAGGGGCCGCCGGTCGTAGGCGTAGAGATTGCGATAGACGCGGAAGACGTCGTCTCCGACCGGCTTCTCTTTCGAGTAGTCCCGGAAGAGAGTCTGGACCGGCCGCAGCAGAGCCTCGGAGGGGGCCGCCGCGTAGCGTACGCAGCGGAAGCCGTAGCTCGGGCGCCGCGCCCACGGCGACTGGGCGTCGCGGTCGGCGAACATGTACTCGGGATCGTCGAAACCGCCGCCGAGGATGTAGCGCTTCTCTCCCGATGCGTTCCAGCACCACTCCTTGACGTTGCCGGCCATGTCGTAGGCGCCGTAGGAGGAGAGGGCCGGCTCGGCGCCGACCGGACGCGTGCCCGTCCCGCCGAAATTCGAGAAGGCGAGCACGTCGGAGTAGATGCCGAGGTCGGCGACGACGCGCCAGTGGTAGATGGTCGGAAGGCTCTTGCCCGCGAACTCCGCGTAGGCGGCGGCCTCGTACCAGCTCACGCCGCCGACCGGAAAGTTTCCGCGCCCCTCTGGGAACGTCTCCAGCTCCCAGCCCGCGGGCCCCGGCCGCCCCGTCGCATCGCGGAAGCGCGAGATCGCCTCCTCGAACGGGATCTCGCGGCGATTTTCGATGAACGGGTGCTTCCAGTAGGCGCGGTTGCGGTACCCGCCCGCCTTCACGAACTCCTGGAACCGGGCGTTCGTCACCTCGAAACGGTCGATCCAGAAATCGCCGATCCGCGCCGGAGGCTCGATCCCGCGGCTCGGGGCCCCGGCAGGTACGAGGACCATCCCGGGCGGGAGGCTTCCCGTTCGCGAAAGGCGGAAATCCAACGTTTCACGGGCGCCGGCGACCTCGAGCGGCTCGAATCCTTCTCGCACGATCCTCCATCGGTCGTTTCCCCACGGAAGCCGGAGCGTGAGCGGCGTTCGCCCGATTGGCTCCCACGGGGCCTCCGGCTCGCGGTAGCCCTTGAACGAGACCTCGGCGCCGGGCGGGTCGGTGCGGATCGTCTTCGACCACCACTGCTCGCGCTTCAACCGCGCGACCTCCGCCGGCGCCCACTTCTCGGCCCGTGCCGCAAGGCGGAACGCGGGGACGAGCTGACCCTTGTCCGTCAGGCGCGAGATCTCGGGCAACGCGATCTCACGCGCCCAGCGGATGCGGGTGTTGCGCCAGATGAGATAACCCGCACCCGCGAGCAACGCGACGAGCGCCGCGGCTGCCGCGGCGAGCAGACGCGGTTTGCCCCGACGTCCGGCGCCGGAGCGACGGTCCTTGACCGCGCGCAGGTCGCGGGCGAGCTCCGCGGCGGAGGGGTAGCGCGCGTCCGGCTGCTTCTCGAGGCAGCGGCGCAGGATGCCCTCGAGCTCCTTCGGCGCATCGCGGCGCACCGTCCGCAGCGGCGGCGTCGGGTCCCGCAAGATGGACGCGAGCGTCGTCAGCTCCGAGTCGCCGGAGAACGGACGCTGACCCGTCAACATCTCGAAGACCACCGCGCCGAAGGAGAAGACGTCCGAGCGCGCGTCGATTCGCCTTCCCTGCGCCTGCTCCGGCGACATGTAGGCCGGCGTCCCGAGAACCGTTCCCCGCCGCGTCGCCGGTGAGCGTCCGGATTCGGGGGCGCCGCCGCTCGTCTTCGTCGCGAGCTTCGAATCGGCGGCCTCAGACGGCTCTTCGTCCTCGAGCAGCTTGGCAAGTCCGAAGTCGAGCACCTTGACCTGGCCCGAATCGGACACGAGGATGTTGGACGGCTTGACGTCGCGGTGCACGATCCCGGCGCTGTGCGCCGCTCCGAGAGCGTCCGCTGCCTGAGTGGCCCAGTCGAGGGCCTCGCCGAGGGGCAGGCCCCCCTTGGGGATGAGCCGGTCGAGCGGCTTGCCGGGCACGTACTCCATCGCGATGAACCCGGATCCGTTCGATTCTCCAATGTCGTAGATCGTGACGATGTGCGGATGGTTCAAGGCCGAGGCGGTCTTGGCTTCCCTCTCAAAACGCCAGCGGCGCTCCGAAAGAAGGACGGAGCCTTCCGGGAGGAACTTCAAAGCGACAGGTCGGTCGAGCCTCGTATCCACGGCTCGGTAGACCACACCCATACCGCCTTGCCCCAGCTTCTCCTCGATACGGTAGTGGGAGATAGTTTTTCCGATCATGTGAGCGGATCCATTCCGGCAGGCTATGCGCGTCGCGACTCGGAATCAAACGACTCCTCCGGTGAGGGGCGTCGGGATCCCATCACCGGCGCCTCACGTCAGTCCGCGCGCGCCGTCACCCGAATGTTCTTGGCGGCGAACCATGGGTGGATCTCGAACCGGAGGCGCCCCGCTTTCACCGCCGGATCCGACGCTGCGAGGTCGCGCGCTTCCTCGATCGAGCCGACCTTGAAGACGTAGAGGCCCCGGACGTCTCCGTCGTCGGTGAAAGGGCCCGCGACCAGGAGCTTTCCCTCTGCGCCCATCCTGCGGATGTTGGCCATGTGCGCCTCCTGGAGACGGGCGCGCTCCGGCGTCTCCTCAGGCGACCAGTTCGGCCCCTTGAAGAGAAAACCGACGTAGTACGTCGTCATCTCGTACTCGACGGGGGCCGTCGGAGTCGTCGCGGGCGCCGCGAGAAACCGGGCCGCCAGCAAAAGGGTCATAGCCTGCATCGTCACCTCCCGAAATGCTTCGCCGCGAGGCTCCCCGCCGCGGCGGCGGGAATCGCGAGCCACGTGGCGAGGATATTGAACCACGAGGGATGGATCGCCGCGCCCCGTGACTCTTGCCGAGATCAAGGCCGGCGCCACCTTCAAGGCTTCCCTCTCGTCCGCATCTCGCGGCTCTCGGTCATGCCCGTCACCGAGAAGGAGTGGTCGGAAATCGAGAAGATGGCCGGCGGCTGAAGCTCGCGTACGAGATTCGGAGAAGCTCAACCGGCGTCGCCGCCGCTCCCGTCCGAACGCCCCGAACACCAGGAATCGAGCCGCGACTTCCTCGCTTCTCTCCGCGCCACGGCCGCCACCGCGCGGGGGTGCCGGAGGAGAGTCCATGTCAGGGGAAAGTAACGGCCAAGACGCGTTCCGAGAGGGACAGGGGAGGGCTGCTTCGCGGATCCGTTCCCCGTCACGGTCTTCGGCAAAAAGATACGTCGCAGTGCCTCC
>DASXTN010000162.1:0-4770 GCA_036505435.1 Thermoanaerobaculia bacterium
GGAGCGCGCTAAACCTTGACGAGAGAAAAACTTTCTGTTATTTTCCCTCCCAGCCGAAATATCCCAAGGTCAAAGCCCGTAACCGTATGAAATTTTTCGGTATGGGGCGTTAGCGTGCTGTTCCGGAAGGCGAAGAACCTCGTTGGTCTCGACATCGGCTCGTCAGCGATCAAGCTGGTCGAGCTGAAGGACGCCAAGGGCGGGGGTTATCGCCTCGTCAAAACGGGCCTGGAGACGATCTCGCCGGAGGCCATCGTCGACGGCGCGATCATGGACGCCTCTCTCGTCATCGACACCGTCAACCGCTTGATTTCCGCCCTGAACGTGCGCAATCCGGATTTCGGCACCTCTCTGTCCGGGCATTCGGTCATCGTCAAGAAAATCTCACTGCCGGCGATGTCGGCCGAGGAGCTGGCGGAGTCGATCCGGTGGGAGGCGGAGCAGTACGTTCCATTCGACATCAACGATGTCAACCTCGACTACGTGGTGCTCGAGTCCGGCGCCGGGGACACGATGGACGTCCTCCTGGTCGCCGTCAAGAAAGACAAGATCGGCGACTACACGAGCGTGATCTCCCAGGCGGGCCGAAACCCCACGCTCGTCGACGTCGACGCCTTCGCTCTCCAGAACGCCTTCGAGGCAAACTATCCGATCGAGGCGGGCAAGGTCGTCGCGCTGGTCAACATCGGCGCATCGGTGACGAACGTCAACATCCTTTCGGGTCCGAACACGGTGTTCTGGCGGGATATCTCGTTCGGAGGCAACCAGTACACCGACGCGATCCAGAAGCAGCTTTCTCTCTCCTTCGAACAGGCCGAGTCGCTGAAGAAAGGGGAACGGGCGGGCAATCATTCGGTCCACGAGATCCTGCCGATCATGCGCTCGGTGTCCGACGATCTTTCCCAGGAGCTCCAGAAGACCTTCGACTTCTTCCTGGCGACAACTTCGACCCAGAAGATCGATCAGCTCCTTCTCTCCGGCGGTTCCTCTCGTGTCGTGAACTTCGACACGCAGCTGAAGGATCGGTTCGGGATGCACGTTGACGTGATGAACCCCTTCCGCCAGGTCGACATCACGGGCAGCTCCGTTTCGCCCGAGTGGCTCTCGGAGAACGCTCCGAGCCTGGCGGTCGCGGTGGGGCTCGCGGTCCGGCATGTCGGAGACGAAGCGGCTTGATCCGGATCAACCTCCTGACCGAGGCCCGTGCGGCCGCGGCACGCAAGAAAACGGGGTTCCTGCCCTCGGGCGCCCGCTTGAACAACTTGATCCTCTTGGGGGGCGTCGCCCTGGGACTCCTCTACATCGGCGTCATGGCACTCGTGCTGACCTCCAAGAGCAAGAAGCTCGACGAGGACATCGCCAGGGCGAACGAGGAAGTAGCAAGGTTGAGATCGATCATCGACGAGGTCAAAGGTTACGAGGACAAGAAGGCGAGCCTCGAGGCCAAGATCCAGCTCATCAACAACTTGAAGACGAACCAGAGGGGGCCCGTGCGCCTCATGGACGAAATCTCGAAGGCGCTCCCGGACCTCGTGTGGCTCTCCGATCTGACCGTAACCGGACAGCAGGTCAACCTGAAGGGGCGCACACTCTCGCCCAATGCGGTCGCTGCCTACCTCGAGAACCTGAAGAAAAGTCCCTTCTTCGCCGAGCCGGTCTTCCGCAACCTCGGCCGGGAAGGCGGATCCCAGGGACTCTACAACTGGGAAATGAGTCTGACGTTCACGAACGCCCAGGCCCTGTCGGTCGGTCCATACAACGCCCCCCCCGCGCCGGAAGCTCCGACACCGCCGGTCACTCCGGCGGCGGCGGGAACGTAGGAACGACGCGTGGCGATCGACCTCAAACTCGAAGACAAGCCGTGGTACCGGGCTCTCGCCTACGGCGTCGTGATCGGGGGCATTCTCGCCGGAGCCGTCCACTACGCCTGGTTTCGCGGATTGAACGCAGAGATCAAAGGCAAGCGGTCGCAGCTCGAGACGCTCCAGCAGGAGATCCAGAAGGGCCGGGCTGCCGAGCGCAAGCTGTCGCAGTTCCGCGAGGAGGTCCGGCGGCTGGAGCTCGAGCTCGCGAAGCTCCTCCAGGTGCTGCCCTCGCGGCGCAACACGGAAGAGCTGATCAAGAGGATCGAGACGTTGACTCGCCAGGGCGACTTCACGTTGAAGAAGTTCACTCCGGGCGAGTTCGTGGCCAAGGAGTTCTATGCGGAATGGCCCATCGACATCTCGGTCGACGGGACGTACCACAACCTCGCACTGTTCTTCGACCGCATGAGTCGGTTTTCGCGCATCATCAACGTCGAGGACTTGAAGATCGGGGCGCTCGAGAACGTGCCGCAGAAGTCGATCTCCGCGAACTTCGTGGCCAAGACGTTCATCTACACGGGCGAAGAGACCGGAGCTCCCCCCGCTGGTGGTCAACCGGCCGCCGGCGCGGCGAAGGGCCCCGCGCCTCCCGCGGCGACGAGCGCCAGAAAGCTGAAAGAGCGGGCGGAAGGCAGGGGCATCGAATGAACAGGCCTCTTCGCGCCGTCGCGCTCCTTTTGGCGGCCGCGACGATTGCGGTGGCCGCCGAGCCGCCGCGAAAGGATCCCGCGGCGAATCCGTCGCCGACTCCGGGGACGCTTCGATCTCCGGGCCAGGCGATGATCGAGCAGGAGGAGGCGGCGCTTTCCGGCCGCGCCTACACCTACGACCCTGCGGGCCGTCGAGACCCGTTCCGGTCGCTGCTCGTCCGCGGGGACGAGCGCCGTGGCGAGAGGCCTCCCGGGATCGCCGGCATGTCCATCGACGACGTCGTGGTTCACGGAATCTGGAAGACCCGCACCGGCTACATCGCGCAGGTTCGCGCCACCGACAACAAGAGCTACCTGGTCCGCGCGGGAGACCTTCTCTACGACGGGGAAGTCACCCGCGTCGGTCCGAACGAGGTCGTGTTCCGCCAGAACATCAACGATCCACAGAGCGTGAAGCCCTTTCGGGAAGTGACGAAGCAACTGAACGTGACGACGAAGCCGTGAAGGGGTTCCCGGAAACCGGCGCGACGGGAGGGACGATGAGAAGGACTTTGAGAGCAGCCGCGACGGCGATCGCGATGGCCGCCGTCCTTGCGGGGGCGTCCGGATGCTCCGCCGTCAAGAAGGGTAACCGCGTCTCCGCCGGCCACACGAATTCCTCCCCGGCGGCTTCGCCGAGCTCGCCGACGGCGGCCGAGCCGGCGCCGTCGGGTCAGATCACCCAGGCGGCATTCAACGAAGACAGTGACGGCGCACGGATCGTGGTTTCCGCCGACGCCCCCTTGCTCTACACCTCGTACGAGCCGCGCCCCGACCTGCTGATCGTGGAAATGCCCGGCGTCCGACTCGCCGACGGTTTCACTCCGCCCCAAGCGGCCGGGAATCTCGTGCAGTCGGTGCGCGCCGAGACGCTCGAGGAACTCGGCAAGAGGGTGACTCGCATTTCCGTCGAGCACCGGCCGGGCGTCAAGTACGAGCTCCGCTCCGTCGGCCGCGGGCTCGCGGTCGCTTTCGAGGCCCCGAAGGAGGCTTCGGCCGAGGCCGTGCCGGTCGCGCCGCCTCCGGTCTCGACCGAACCGCTCGCGCCGCCGGCGCTCGTGCGCGCCGAGCTCGCCCACGTGCTCGAGGAGGTCACGGCGGAGCCGGCCGGGGAGGGCGTGGCGGTCCACTTGCTCGCCGACGGGAACCTTCAGGCGAAAGACTTCGTTCTGGCGAACCCGCCACGGGTCGTCCTCGATCTGCCGGGAGTGAAGAACACCGTGCGCAAGCGGGTCCTCCCGGTCACGGGCGGTCCGGTCTCGCGCGTCCGGATCTCGCAGTTCCAGTCGGCGCCCGAGCCGGTCACCCGCATCGTGCTCGATCTCGTACGGCCGACCCCGTACTCGGTGCACCTGGACGGAGAGCGGCTCTCGGTCGTGGTCGGAGGACCGGAGTCCGCCGCGCAAGCCCCGCCTCCGGTCGTCGTCGCGGAAGCCGCGCCGGCATCGCCGTCGACTCCCGAGCAGAAATCGGCGGAGCGGGGAGTGGCGCCATCCCGCACCGAGATCGTCGCCCCGCCCGTAGCCGCTCCGCCGACCAGCCGGACGGAAGTCCCGACGCCGACGACTGTGGTTTCCGAACCGACACCGGCGACGCCGCCCCCGGCACCCACCGTCCCGACCGAGCCGGCGGCTCGAAAACCGGAGGCGGCCTTACCCGGGCCTCTGCCGCCCGGCATTCGCGAGGCGCGGCGCTCACGCCCGAAAGAGGCTGCCAAACCCCCTGCGGCGTCGAAGGAAGACGCCCTCTTCGAAGCCGCCGCTGCGGTGCTTGCCCAGCAGGAAGAAACCCAGCGGGCGAGCGAGCTCACCGCGTTCCAGTCCCGGACGCTCGCCGAAGCCCAGTCGCAGTTCACCGGGGAGCCGATCTCCCTCGACTTGAAAGACGCCGACATCAAGGACGTCTTCCGCACGATCTCCCAGCTGACCGGTCTCAACATCGTCATCGACCCGGAAGTCCGCGGGACCGTCACCGTGCAGCTCGAGAACGTGCCGTGGGACCAGGCCCTCGATCTGATCCTGAAGCAGAACGGACTGGGCTACGTCCTCGAGAACAACATCATGCGGATCGCGACCACCCAGAAGCTCCAGACGGAGGAAGCCGACCGCGCGCGGTTGGCCGAAGCGCGCCAGGCGGCCGAGCCGACGCGGACCGTCATCAAGAAGCTCTCCTACGCGCGGGCGACGGAGATCACCCCCACGTTGAAGAGCATCATG
>DASXTN010000163.1:0-3240 GCA_036505435.1 Thermoanaerobaculia bacterium
AACATCAAGACCGGGACGGACTTCAAGCTCGGGCTGCCGCGGACGGAGGTCCGCTCGGCGCACGCGGACTCCCATCTCGGGCACGTCTTCGACGACGGTCCGCCGCCAACCGGTCTGCGCTACTGCATGAACTCGGCGGCGATGCGCTTCATCCCGGTCGAGAAGCTCGCCGAAGAGGGTTACGGCCAGTATCTGACGCTCTTCGAAAAGAAAAAGTAACGAGGGCGCCTCACCCCGACCTCTCCCGCCCCCGTGGAGAGGAGTGTTCTTCGGCTACACTCGGGTGGAGATATCGATGCGGATCCTCAGCCCCTGGGTCCACGGGGTGCTCGACTTCATTACGGTCGTTGTCCTGGTTCTCGCGCCGATCGTCATCGGACTCGGCGGTTCGCCCGCCGCCATCGCGTACTCGCTGGCGGCGATCCACCTGCTGATGACGCTCTTGACCAAGTTTCCGATGGGCGTCTGGAAGAGGATCCCCTTTTTCGTTCACGGGATCGTAGAGCTCATCGTCGGGGTCGCGCTGTTGATCCTGCCGTCCTTCGCGGGATACGGTCCCGGTTCGCCTGCGCGCCGGTTCTATCTGGCGATGGGCGCGGCGATCCTCGTGGTTTGGGCCCTGACCGCTTATCGGGAGACGGACGCGCGCAAAGCAGCGTGACGCGCGGCGACTCACTCCCCGTCAGTCTTTGACGACCTGAATCTGATTGTCCACGTTGTGGACCCCGAAGACGCTGCGGGCCTCCATCCCGGCTCGTGGAGGTGGATGTCTCATGACTGCGTTCTCCTTCGATCGAACGATCTCTCCAGGTGAGAGGGAGCGCCAACTGAACAAGAGACATTCGTTCCGTCATTCAGGCAACACGATACGAAAAGGTCCCGAAAAGGCCCTCTGAGTGCACTCGCAGCCGGCGCGGCGCGCTCATCGAGACGCCGGAGTGCGCCGTCGGCGGGACCGAATCCCTACCGCGCCGGCAGTTTCTTCTCGAGCTCTCGGACGCGCTTTTCGAGCTCATCCAGCCGGTCACGCAGGGTCGGCAGATCTTCCAAATTCTCGATGATCGGCCCCTTGAACTGGAAGTCCCCGTCCCGCCAGACCCGCGCGTGCCTCCGGAGCTTGTCGTGCAAATCTCCCGTGTCGATCGTCCGCTCGCGCGCCTTGCGCTCTTCGAGGGTCGCCGAGACCTTGCGCGAGGAGCGGCCGCGGACGAGATCGATCTCGACGGTTTCTCCCCCCTTCTTCCGTCGGACGGAGCGAGAAACGTCCCACGTCGAGGTCACCGGCTTGCCGTCGACCGTGGTGAGGACGTCGCCGACCTGGATCCCGGCGCGCGCCGCGGGACTGTCGGACTCCACCTCGGCGACGAGCATGCCCGCGTCCTTCGGGGCGCCGTAGTGGGCTCTCAGCTCGTCGGTGATCCCGATCAGGCGCACGCCGAGGAAGCCGCCCCGCCCGACCCGCAGAACGACGGGCTCGTCCCCATCGAGCTCGACATCTTCGTCGTTCAAGGTCACGATGACCTTGTCCTCGCCGTCCTTCTCCTTCGGGTCCCCGGCAGACCCGGCGGAACCGGGGGCGGTCGGAAGGAGCATGAGGAGCGCCAGCAGGAGCGCGTTCAGAGCTGTGGAAACCATGAGGTTATTCCTCCTCGAATCGGGAGACGAGGCTCACCCCGAAAGGTTTCGCGCGAGCGCGGCGCCGTGGGGAATGGCCTCGTAGAATGGCGCGTTCGCAAGACTCCGGCCGCTGGCCGAAGATGGAGAAGAAGTGAAAACGAGAGCCTTCCTGGCCTCCGCCCTGTCGATCGCCGCCGCCCTGTCCACGTCCAGCCTGTTTGCCGGCGAGGGAATGTGGATGCCGGAGCAGGTCCCGCAGCTCGCGCCGGAGCTCGCGAAAATGGGTCTGAAGCTCGATCCCCAGAAGCTCGCCGACCTGACCGGCGACCCGATGGGGGCGATCGTATCGCTCGGCGGCTGCAGCGCGTCCTTCGTCTCGCCGCAGGGGCTGATCGTCACGAACCACCACTGCGTGTACAGCTACCTTCAGTTCAACTCGACGCCGCAGAAGGACCTGCTCGAGAACGGTTTCCTCGCGAAGGCCCTCGCGGAAGAGATCCCGGCGGCACCCGACGCGCGCGTGTGGGTGACGACTTCGATCGAGGACGTCACCGATCAGGTGCTCCCGAAGGCGGGGGAGCGGCTGTCCGACCTCGATCGATACAACCGAGTCGATCGACGGCGCAAGGAGCTCGTTCGCGACTGTGAGAAAGAAGGGGGCGTCCGCTGTTCCGTTCCATCCTTCTTCGAGGGTTCGAAGTTCTGGCGGATCAAGCAGCTCGAGATCCGCGACGTCCGGCTCGTCTACGCGCCGCCGCGCGGCATCGGCAACTACGGAGGGGAAGTGGACAACTGGATGTGGCCGCGCCACACCGGCGATTTCGGGTTCCTTCGGGCATACGTCTCGCCGGACGGGAAGCCGGCCGATTTCGCCAGGGAGAACGTGCCCTACCGGCCGAAGCACTTCTTGAAGGTGTCAACCGCCGACGTCGACCCGGGCGATTTCATGATGGTGATCGGGTATCCGGGCAAAACCTTCCGTTACGAGCTCGCCGGCGAGGTGAAGGAGGCACAGGACTTCGACCTGCCGACCTCGATCCGTTACCGAAAGGAGCTGATTCAGATTCTCGAGGGCGCCGGCAAGTCGAACAAGGACATCGAGATCCGCAACGCGACGCGGCTGCGAAGCCTGTTGAACTTCCTGAAGAAGTACGAAGGCACCATCGAAGCCTTCGAGAAAGGGAGCCTGATCGAGCGGCGGAAGGCGGAGGAGAAAGAGCTCGCCGCGCTCGTCGCCGGCGACTCAGCGGCTCGGCGCCGGCACGAGGAGGCGCTCGCGGCTATCGCGCGTCTGAACGCCCGAGCGTGGCGTACGCGTGAGCGAGATGCGGTCCTCGAATGGCTCTACGGCGCCTCGCCGATGCTCTCGCAGGCAAACACCCTCTGGCGGCTCGCGGGCGAGCGGCCGAAAGACGACATGGATCGCGCCGTCGGCTTCCAGGAACGTGACTGGAAGAGGCTGAAGGCGGCCGTTTCCCGCGCCCAGCGCACGATCGAGCCGGGAAGCGATCGAGCCGGCCTGCGCTACTTCCTGCTCGAAGCGACCAAGCTTCCGAAGGACCAGCGCATTCCCGCCGTCGACGAGGCGCTCGCGGCCACGGGCGAGAAGGATAGGGCGGCGGC
>DASXTN010000164.1:0-5612 GCA_036505435.1 Thermoanaerobaculia bacterium
GCTCCTCCCCCTGCGCGCCGCCGATCGACTCTTTCAAGCTGCGCGCAATCTCTTTTATGTCGACCTCGATGTCGCGGGCGAGCTTCGTGATCTCGTCGAAGGAAACGGGAACGCCGCCGACGATCACTGCGTTGTCGGGCAGCGGCGGGGCACCGAAGGGACCGGGAACGAGCTCGACGTACTTCTCCCCCAGGAGACCGAGGCTTTCGATCGAAGCGGAGGCTCCCTGCCGAAGCGCGACGTCGCGATCAAGCTCGATGTCGACCAAGGCTTTGCCTTCAACGAGCCGGATCTTCGTGACCCGGCCGACCCGCACGCCCGCCACGCGAACCGCACTCTTCTCGTCGAGGCCCCCGACATCTTTGAACTGGACGGAAATTTTCCGCGCCACCCCCCGTCCGATCCGGAGCTCTTCGATCTTCCAGATGAAGAGTGCCGTGATCGCCAAAACGACGAGGAAAAACGCTCCGACCTTCGCCGCCGTGCTCATGCCCCCTCCGAAGCCGCCGTCTTCCGTTCCCGATCGAACTCTACCGTGAGCGGGCCTTCCGCGCTGCCGTCGACGAACTGCCGGACAGCGGGGTCGGTCGAGCGGAGGAACTCGTCCGGCGGCGCCTGGTAAAGCAATTTGCCGCCGTAGAGGAGCGCGACGCGGTCGCCGATCTTGCGGGCGCTCGCCATGTGATGGGTGATCGTCACGATGGTGACGTCGAGCCTCTCCTTCAACTCCAGGATGACCTCGTCGATGACGTCCGTCATGATCGGATCGAGGCCGGTGTTCGGCTCGTCGAACAGCAGAATCTCGGGCTCGTGGGCGATCGCGCGAGCGAAGCCGACCCGACGTCGCATTCCTCCGGAGAGCTCCGAAGGGCGTTTCGCCTCGACGTTTGGCAGATGCACCATGTCCAGGCACTCCCGCACCCGCTGCCGAACCTCGGCAGGAGGCCGCCCCGAGCGGCGAAGCGGAAACGCCACGTTGTCGAAGACGCTCATCGAGTCGAAGAGCGCGCCCTCCTGGAACGACATCCCAAACCTCTTGCGCACGGCGGTCCGTTCCGTTTCGGAAAACGACCAGAAGTCCTGGCCGTCGATCGAGAGCCTTCCGGAATCCGGACGGATGAGCCCGATCAGGTGCTTCAAGAGCACGCTCTTCCCCGTTCCGGACGGTCCGACGATGACGAGCGATTCCCCCTCGGCGACGGAGAAGTCGATCCCGTCCAGGACGACCTTTCCATTGAAGGACTTCCGAAGGTCCTCGACGCGGATCTTCGGGGAAGTCCCGGCGGGCGGCGGCTCTCCTCGGCGGCTCAAAACAGCAGCTTGGTCAGGAAAAAATCGACGAAGAGAACGGCGAGGCTTCCCGAAACGACCGCGCGCGTCGTCGAACGGCCGACCCCCTCGGCACCCCCCTCCGTGTAGTAGCCGCGGACGCACGCCACGAGCGAAAAGATCAACCCGAAGACGGCCGCCTTGATGATCCCGGACGTAACGTCGGAGACCTCCAGGAACTGAAAGGAGTTCTCGACGTACGTCACCGGATTCGCGCCGAGAAGCTGGACGGCGACGAGGAAGCCGCCGTACATCCCGACCGCGTCGCCGAGGATCACGAGGAGCGGCATCATGAGGATCGATGCGGCGACCCGCGGCACGACGAGATACTGCACCGGCTCGGTCCCGAGAGCGGTCAGCGCGTCGATCTGCTCCGTGACTCGCATCGTTCCGAGCTCTGCCGCCATCGCGCTGCCGACCCGCCCGGTCACCATGAGCGCCGTCAGAACCGGCGCGAGCTCCCGGGTCAACGACAGGGCGACGACGCTCCCGACGAGGCTCTCGGCGTGAAACCGGGCGAAGCCGTTGAATGTCTGGAGGGCGAGCACCATCCCCGTGAAGAGCGTCGTCAGGAACACGACCGGGATCGAGTCAAAGCCGACGCGGACCATCTGCCGGAAGTGCTCGGGGACGTCGTAGGGAGGCCGAAACGACCAGCCGATGGCACGGCCGAGCATCTGGAAGAACCGACCGAGCTCCTCGAGCAGCCGGAGGACCATCCGGCCGATCGCCTCCAGGAGCTTCACGTCGAGTACGTCCGGGGCACCCGCGCTCCGATGCCGCAGAGGATCTCGTAAGGCACGGTTTCGGCGGCGCGTGAAAGGTCCCAGGCCGTGATCCGACGCCCGCCGTCCGCCCCGAGGCAGACGACCCGGTCGCCGATGCTCGCGCCGAGATCGGTCGCGTCAACGAGAGTCAGGTCCATGCTCACTGCGCCCACCACGGGCGCTTCGCTCCCCCGGATCAAGACGCGAACGCGCCCCGAGAAGGAGCGGCGGAAGCCGTCATGATAGCCGATCGGTAGCACCGCGATCTCCGACGCGCGTTCGGTCACGAAGCGACCGCCGTAGCCGAGCGCCGTTCCCGCGGGGACCGAATTCAGCGCCATGACGCGGGTCTCGAGCATCATCGCCGGCTCGAGGTGTTCTGCACCTTCCCCGCTCGGCGGAGGAACCCCGTAGAGCGCGAGGCCCGGCCGGACGCCGTCGAACCAGCTATCCGGATGGAGGAGAATGCCGGCGGAGTTCGCGACGTGCACGATGCCGGGAGAGATTCCGGCGGAGGCGAGGTCTTCGACGGCGGCTTTCATCGTCTCGATCTGCTTCGCAGTCGCCGGCGAGTGCGACTCCTCGGCCGAAGCGAGGTTGCTGAAGGTGCCCGCGACCGCAAGCCCGCGCGAATTCTTCAGGAGTTCGACGAGCCCACCGAGCTCCCCCCGGCGGAAACCGATGCGCCCCATGCCGGTCTCGAGCTTGAGGTGAACGGGAAGCGGATTCCGGAAGCCGCGAGAAGCTTCGACGAAGCCGCGCGCCAGCGTGAGGTCATAGAGAGCGGGCACGAGTCCGTAAGCCCGGTGCAGTCCGGCGTCCGCGGGATCCGAGTAGTTCATGAGCAGGATCTCGCCTTCGATACCGGCGCGCCGCAGAGCGACGCCTTCCTCCGCGATCGCCACGGCGAATCGCGATACGCCCTCGCGCGCGAGCCGGCGCGCGACGGGCCCCGCTCCGTGTCCGTAGGCGTCTGCCTTGATCACACAGAAGAAGGCGCGCTCGGAACCGACGCGGTCGCGCAGGAACCGGTAGTTGCGCGCAACCGCTTCGAGATCGATCGCCGCGCGGGTCGGTCTCATCGAAAGCCTTCCGGCTTCAAGTTGCAAGTAGCAGAAAGACCCGTCACGGGCGAAGGATGTCAGAGAGGCGCCCCGGCGGGAAGCCGGCCCCGATCAGAACTGCTCGAGCGCGGGCCCTGCGTAATTTGCGAATGTCATGTGGTCCGCGAGGAAGACGAGCGGGAAATCGCCCGTCGGTCCGTTGCGCTGTTTGGCGATCAGGATGTCGGCGATTCCCTTGCGCTCGGTGTCGCGGTCATAGAGCTCTTCGCGGTAGAGAAAGACGACGACGTCCGCATCTTGCTCCAGTGATCCGCTTTCACGAAGATCCGCGAGCTGCGGGCGCCGAAGCTCTCCCGTGCGGCGCTCGGGCTGCCGCGAGAGCTGGGAGAGCGCGAGGATCGGGACCTTGAGCTCTTTCGCGAGGAGCTTCAGACCTCGAGAGATCTGGGAGACCTCCTGCGTCCGGTTGTCGAATCGTCCGTGACCCATCATGAGCTGGAGGTAGTCGACGACCAGGAGGTCCAGGCCGTGCTCGCGCTTCAAGCGCTGCGCCTTCGCGCGCATCTCCGGGACGGTCAGTGCCGACCCGTCATCGATGAAGAAGCGCGCGCCCGCGAGCTTTGACTGCGCGAGCACGAGTCGGGTGATCGCCTCGCTCGAGGCATAACCGTCGCGAACTTTCTTGGCGTCGACGTCGGCCTCCGAGCAGAGGACGCGGAAACCGACTTGCTCCTTCGACATTTCGAGCGAGAAAAACCCGACCGACCGGGCTTCGCGGATCGTGATGTGCTGCGCAATGTTCAGCGCGAGCGAGGTCTTCCCGACGGAGGGTCGCGCGGCCAGAATGATCAAGTCCGTCTCCTGGAGCCCGGAAGTCATCCGGTCGAGCTCGAGGAAGCCGGTCGGCAAGCCCGAGACCGCCCCGCTGCGTTCCTTCGCCTCGTCGATGACGTCGAGGTTGTGTCTCGTGATGTCGCCGATCCGCTCGAAACCCCCCGAGACGGCATCCTCGGCGATGTCGAAGATCTCCCCGGTGACGTCGCCGAGCAGCTTCTGTGCATCCTTTTCCTGCGCCAGTCCCTCGCGCACGACCCGCTGGCCGGCGCGGATGAGACGCCGGAGAACCGATTTTTCCTTGACGATCCGCGCGTAGTGCTCGACGTTCGCGACATCGGGCACCGCGTCGAGAAGCGAGGAGAGGTAGGCCGCGCCGCCCGCCTTCTCGGCCGCCCCGCTCCGGTCGAGGTCCTCCTTGAGAGTGAGGATGTCGATCTCGGCCGATCGCTGCGCGAGATCGATCATCGACCGATAGATCCGCCGGTGGGTATCCGGGAAGAAGTCCTCCTCTTTGAGAATCGGATAGACGGACGCGAGAGAGGCGGGATCGAGAAGGATGGCACCTAGGACGGACCGCTCCGCTTCGAGGTTCTGCGGGAGACCCTTCTCGACGGCGATTTCTTCGAGCATTGGGGAGGTCGGGCGGATTCTTCGTCCCGCTTCCGCCGCTGTCAACGCCCGAAAAATATCCGCATCCATGAAGCGGCGACCTCCGCGCGCTTGGCTGGGCGAAAAAAAATTCTTTTCCGCAGAGCCGATCCTTTTCCGCAGTCAGAGTGCGGGGATCGGAAGGACAGATGATGTCCGAGGAGACGGGTTACCGGTTGCCAGTGACAGGTTCTGAGACCTGCAATCTGAGACTCGCTTTCGATTCCGGCGAGATCACCAGACGAAGGCTTTGTTCGCAGCACGAATGAGCGAGACGGCGGTCGGCCAACCAACAATGTCATCCACCTTTTCCCGGACCGTCTCGATTTCCACTCTCCGGCTCACTGCCGAGGCGGAGCACGCGAGCAAGCGCAGAAGTCCGGTCTCGCGCGCCGCGGCGAGCAGTTCCGCGCAGCTCGCCTCGCGCGTTTCGGAATCCTCGAGGCGCCCTTCGACGAGCGCCTCGAGAGCGGCGCCGAACCAGACGAGTGTCACCGATACGCCGAGAGACGTCGCCGCCGCCGCCATCGCGGAGGCCTCGTAGAGCGCGTCTTCGTCGCCGCGATGAAGGAGCACCACCCAGCTCTCCCGCCCGCCAGGATGGGTCATCCGCGGCGCATCTTCCCGCGGAGCGTCTCGAGCATGCGGTCGTCGCCGAAAACGCCTCCGGGGAACTTTCGGCCTTCGATGGAGCCGTGAAAATCGCTCCCTGCCGTCATCGCGAGCCCGAGCTTTCCGGCGAGGCGTCCGAATCGATCGACTTCTTCGGGCCCGTGATCCGGATGAAATACTTCGACCGCATCCAAACCGTGCGCGGCGAGTCCCGCGATCACCGTCTCCGCGTCCCGATACCAGACCGCGTGGGCGAGCGAGCAGACTCCGCCCGCCTCGTGAACCGCGCCGAGGACGGCCGCCGCCTCCCATTTCTCGTAAGGCACGTACCAGGGATGGTCCGTTCCCAGGAAGC
>DASXTN010000165.1:0-5060 GCA_036505435.1 Thermoanaerobaculia bacterium
AGCGGTCGCGCGGGAGAAGACGAAACCTCTCGTCGCCGTCGGAGGCTTGACGCCGCAAAGTCTCGACGCGGTCTTCGAGGCGGGCGCCGACTCGGCGGCGATGATCGGAGCTCTCGCGGCGAGCGGGCGAATCGAAGAGAACGCGCGGAGTGCGCTCGATCGCGCGCGGCGGCGGTCGCCTCCCGGACGCGTCTATCTCGTCGGATTCATGGGAAGCGGCAAAACGGCAATCGGACGCCGCGTTGCCGAACGGCTCGGCATCCCGTTCGTGGATCTCGATACCGAGATCGAGCGAACTTCGGGTCTCACGATCCGAGCGCTCTTCGATGCTTTCGGGGAGGCCGCGTTCCGCGAGCGCGAGTCGGCATTCCTCGAAGGAACGCAGGCGCTGCCCGACGCGATCGTTTCGACTGGCGGGGGCGCCTTCGTGGCCGAGTCGAACCGGCGGACGATGGCGCGGCTCGGCACGCCGGTCTTTCTCGACGCTCCCTTCGAGGTTGTGCGCGCGCGTCTCTCGGGCAAGACCGACCGTCCCTTGTTCGCGAGCGTCGAGCAGGCAGCCCGGCTCTTCGCCGAGCGCCAGCCGTTCTATAGAATGGCGCCCGTTCGCGTTTGGTTGACCGGACGCGAGTCGATCGAGGAGTCCGCAGACAAAGTTCTGTCCGCCGTCTACGACCGGCGGGAGCTGGGAGTTCCGCTTTAGAGTTCCAAGTCTGAAGTCCCAAGTCCAGGTGGCCCGGACGATTTTGACTTGAGACCTTGGACGGGGGACATTGGACTTTCTTTCGAAATGCGGTACCTCATTCTTTCCGACATCCATTCGAACGAGGAAGCCCTCTTGGCCGTTCTCTCGCGGGTCCAGCGCCGCAGGCACGACCGGGTCGTGATTCTCGGCGACTTCGTCGGCTACGGCGCAGACCCGAACGCCGTCATCGAGCGGGTGGGCAAGATCCGCAAGCGCAAGGCGATGATCCGCGGCAACCACGACAAGGTCGTCTGTGGGCTCGACTCGGGGGACCTGTTCAACCCGATCGCCCTCAAAGCGGCGCGCTGGACCACCAGCCGGCTCTTGCCCGCGAGCCGGCGCTTCCTCGAAGAGCTGCCCGTCGGGCCGATCGAGGTGGACGGCGCTTTCGTCATCTGCCACGGCTCTCCGCGGGACGAGGATGCCTACATCTTCTCCGACTACGACGCCTATCTGAACTTCACGTTTTCCGACGCGAGCGTCTGCTTTTTCGGACACAGCCACATCCCCTCGATGTTTACCCTCCAACCCCACGGAATTCGCGTCGACGTCGTTGCTGGAGATCGCGTCCGCATCCGGCTGAAGCGCGACTGCCGGTACCTGATCAATCCGGGGTCGATCGGTCAGCCGCGCGATCGCAACCCGGACGCGTCGTTCGCGCTCTACGACACGCAAGAGCGGGTGGTGACGTTCGAGCGCGTTCGATACGACGTGGAGAAGGCGCGGGAGAAGATCTATCAGGCGGGGCTCCCCGGGATGCTGGGCGACCGGCTGTTGATGGGTGCCTGAAGGGCTCAAAGCTCGAAGTCCCAGGTCCCCCCCAGCCCTTCCGAGGCCGGAAACCGGCAACCTGTGACGGGGCGGACCACGCGCCTTTCGTATAATTCGTGCGCTTTTCCGAACTTGAGCAGAAAGGACGCGGTTATGACTTTCCGACGCGCTTGGAGTCTCCCTGCCGCCGTTTGTGCCGCCGTGGCGGTCGTCCGGTGCGGCAGCGCGCCGGCGACCACGGCGCAGGGAGGCGCACCGCCCCCGACCACTCCGCTGCGCAGATTCGCGAGCGCAGCAGAGGCCGGGGCTGCGCTGCTCGAGCTTGAGGATCGGCGCGCGTTCGACGCCTCGACGCTCGACTCCGCGGCTCGCTCGACCGATCCCGCCGTCCGGGCGCGCGCGGCTCTCGCGCTCGGCCGCATCGGGGATACGCGAGGCCGCGCTCTCCTGGCAGCGCTCCTTTCCGACCACTCGCCGGACGTCGCCGCAGCCGCCGCCTTTGGAAGTCAGCTCCTGGGCGATCCGGAGGCGACCGACGAGCTCATTCCGCTGCTCTCCAGCCGCGAGCCGACGGTCGTCCAGGCCGCGGCAAAGGCGATCGGTTTCCTCGGTCGCGGCGACGGCCAGGACGGGCTCGTCGACGCCGTCGAAAAGGCGGCATCCCCCGAGCCGCGCGCCACCATCCTGCGATCGCTCTGGCGGTTTTCGGTCCCGGCGACGGAACAGGCGGCTCTTCGCTTCGTGCGCGACCCGGACGGGCGCGTCCGATTCGGTGCGGTCTACGCGATCGCGCGAAAGCCGCTCGAGTCGTCTCTTCCTGCGCTCACGACGGCACTCTCCGATGGCGATCCGGACATCGCGGCATACGCGGCGAGGGCTCTCGGCATTCTCGGAAAGAAGGAGTCGCTCGAGCCGCTCTTCGCCGCGCTCGACGGCGGAAAGCCACCGGTCGTCGCGAACGCACTCGTCGCGTTGGAGGGCGTTCTCGAGAAGAACCCGGGCACAGCAGCCGGGAAGCCGCGGATCGCCCGCGTTCTCGCGCTCGCCGGCGACGCAAACCCGAACCTGGCCGTTCCGGCCCTGACGCTTCTTCGACAATTTGCCGGCGCTGACCGCGACGCCTTCCGCCGCCTGTGGTCGATCGCGACGACGGGGACCGGCCGCCGGCGGCAGGTGGCGCTCCTCTCGGCCGCCGCGGTGCTCCGAGACAACGCTTTTCCGGCGCTCGAGACAGCCGCTCGGTCCCCCGAGGCGCCGCTCCGGGCGGCGGCGGCAGAAGGATTGGGCTACTTGACCTTCGCGAAGGCCGGATCTCTCCGCGCGAAGCTCGCGTCCGACCCCGACCCTCTCGTTCGCGGGGCGGTGCTTTCGAGTCTGCGTACCGCTGAGGCGGCCGCGCAGAACCGCGTGCTCGTCGAGACGGCATTGAACGACTCCGACGCCGGCGTGCGCGCGTTCGCCGTCGAGGCACTCACCCGCGCGGCCGACGGCGCCGCGCTCCCGCTCCTGTCCGCCGCCCTGACGAAAGCGGCGGCGGTCCGCGAGCCGGATGTCCCGATCGCGGTTATCGCCGCCGCCGAAAAGTTCCGCGGGGATCCGGCGGCGCGGGAGCTCCTCGAGAACGCCTACCGGCACCCGAATCCGGTCGTGGCGCGGCTCGCGCGGCGATCCCTCCTGCAGAACTTCCGGGCCGATCCGGCGGCGTTTCCGGCGCCGGAATTCCGGACGTCGCGAAGTTCCGCCGACTATCTCGCTCTCCTCGCCGAATCGAAGAAGCCCTGGATTGCCTTGGTGGAGACGCCGCGTGGCGCCTTTCGGGTTCGACTCGCCGGGGCGGAAGCGCCGCTGACCGTGATGAACTTCGTCTCGCTTGCGCGGCGAGGTTTCTTCGACGGCTCCAGCTTTCATCGAGTCGTGCCCACCTTCGTCATTCAGGACGGGGATCCGACGGGCACGGGCAACGGCGGTCCGGGATACGAAATCCGCGACGAGCTGAACCCGATCGAGTACGGGGAAGGAACGGTCGGTATGGCGCTCTCGGGTCCGGACACCGGCGGCAGCCAGTGGTTCGTCACCCACGCGCCGCAGCCGCACTTGGACGGCATTTACACGGTCTTCGGCCAGGTCGTCGCCGGCCAGGACGTCGTCGAGAGGATCGAGCAGGGAGATCGCGTGACCCGCGTGACGGTCGCCGAGTCTCCGTAAACTCGCGCTGCTCGTGTACTTCGTCGCCCGCGCGCTCCAGTTCCTCGCGCTGGTCGTGACGGGTCTCGCATTCTTCGACGGCGTGCTGGGCGGCAACGTCCGACGCGAGCTCGTGCTTCTCGCGATCGGAGCCGCGCTCTTCGGTCTGGGACGCTGGCTGCAAGCGAAGCACTGAGACCTGCTAGACTCGCGCACTCCAACTCCGACACGCTGATGACAGGGGGGACGTTGGCGACCCGCTCCGGCGAAGATTTCCGAGCTGTGGCAAAGAGCCAGTCAGCCGTCGAGAATCGCGTCGCGGCTGGCGTCGTCCTCGCGACGCGCGCTCTTCCCGAACCTTCGCTTTCGACTCTGCTGCCCCAATACGAGGTGCGCGTGCTGGGCTACAGCCCCAGCGAGCACGAGCTCGCCGCGCAAGTCGGTGACGTCGACGCGCTGATCACTCTCGTCAGCGATCCCGTGACGAGCTCGGTTATTCGAGCCGGACACAAGTTGAAGATCGTTGCCAACTACGCGGTCGGTGTGAACAACATCGATCGGGCGGCGGCGGCGGCGCGTGGAATCGTGATCACCAACACGCCCGGCGTGCTGACCGACGCGACGGCCGATCTCACCCTGGCGCTGCTTCTCGCCCTGGCACGTCGGGTCGTCGAGGGGGACCGGATGGTCCGCGTGGGAGGCTTCGCGGGCTGGGCCCCCGACCTGTTGCTGGGGCGCGACCTCAAGGGCAAGGTCCTCGGGATCGTCGGGCCCGGCCGCATCGGCAAGGCCGTCGCGCGCCGCGCCCGCGCCTTCGGAATGACGGTGATCGCCTTCGGCCGGTCCGCCCGCACCGACGACGATCCGGACGACCCACCTCGCGTCTCGTTCGACGAGCTCCTTCGGCGCTCCGACGTCATCTCTCTCCACGTGCCGCTGAACGAGGAAACTCGCAACCTGTTCGACCGCGAGACTTTCCTACGGATCAAGCGGGGAAGTCTGCTGATCAACACCGCGCGTGGAGGACTCGTCGACGAGGCCGCCCTGGTGACGGCGCTCGACTCGGGACAGTTGGGGGGCGCGGCACTGGACGTGTACGAGAACGAACCCGCCATCCTGCCCGCCCTCCTCGACAACGACCGGGTCGTTCTCATGCCCCACGCGGGCAGCGCCACGACGGAGACTCGACGCGAAATGGCGCGAATGGTGGTCGAAGACGTCCGGCGCGTTCTGTCCGGCGAGAAGCCGCTGCGGGCCGTCCCTGCGGAGTCCTCCAAGCGTTGAAACGACCTCCGCGCGGCGGCTTCAGTCGCTTGGAATTCGCTGCAGACCGGGTGATGCG
Source organism: Thermoanaerobaculia bacterium (assembly GCA_036505435.1). Taxonomy (GTDB): domain Bacteria; phylum Acidobacteriota; class Thermoanaerobaculia; order UBA5066; family Gp7-AA6; genus Gp7-AA6. Next base: position 5,043 of record DASXTN010000165.1, read on the forward strand.
GCGCATGTCGGCGGGCGA
>DASXTN010000166.1:0-2611 GCA_036505435.1 Thermoanaerobaculia bacterium
TGTCGATAGCGACCCCCCGGGACGTCGCGGCGTCGTAGCGGGCGTCCGGAAGGTTTTCGAGCCGGTCGACCAGCACTTCTGCGTTCTCCACGGGAATCGTCCGGGCAATGTGCTTCAGAAAAGCTGCGCGTTTTCCTCGCGGTTCGAGCCACGTCATCCGAACGTCGGGCCTTGCGATTGCGAGCGGAACGCCCGGAAATCCACCGCCGGTCCCGATGTCGACGACCCGGGCAGCGGGATCGAGCAGGTGTTCTCCCAGGAGAGACTCGAGGACATGGGAGACGAGGTCGGCCTCGCCGAGCCGGCCCGTAAGGTTCATCTTTCGACGCCAGCGGTCGAGCTCTACCAGGAAGAGGATGAGCCGATTCCGAACGCCGCTCGAAAGAGAGAAACCAAAACCGGGAAGGCCTCGGTCGAGCAGTGCCCGAAAGCCCTCAGGGGCGAGGGGCTCGGACCCGGCCGACATGCGCGCAGATTATCGCGACGGCCGCGGGGGTGACGCCGGGTTCGCCAGTCCGTTCGCGGACGCCTTCGCGCGCATTTCTCAACCACTTCCCGGGAAGGCCCGCCAGCCGGTGTGTCGAAGTCGAGCGGGATCCGCCGGTTTTCCGACCATAAGTCCTGTATTTTCAATAGATTATATAGATTTGCCGGGGCATCCAGCCGGATCCCGAGCACCCTCTCCTTGGTGGTCGATATCCGCCGTCGCTCGGTCAGCGCGACTTCAGCTTCACGGCGACACGCTTCAAGAAACCGTCGCCCTCGCTTTCGGTCTCGACGTCGGGGTCCGTCGAGAGGGCCAGGTGGACGAGACGACGCTCCCCGGGCGAGAGCGGCGGCAGGAGCTGCGCCCGGCGCGTGCGTTTGACCTCTTCGGCGGAGCGGTGAGCGAGCTCCTCGAGCGACTCGCGCTGGTGCGCGCGGAATCCCTCGGCATCGAGCCGCGGATAGACGGGTCGGCCGAGCCGGCGGCTCGCAATGCGTCCGGTCAACACTTCCAGCCCGTACAGTCCTTCGCCCTTGTTGGCAAGGAGCGGCTCGACGTCGTCTCCAAAGAGCTCGATCACCATTTCATCGCGCGCCGTTCGCCGGCGGGTCTCGAGCAGGAATCCGGCCGCCGACAAGAGCTCGGAGAGTGTCGACTCGACGGAGGCGAACGCCTCTTCGTCGAGGACGGGAGTGCGCGATCGGCGTGGCGCCGCGGCGGCGGACACTTTCTCCCGCTCCAGAGCGGCGGGGGGCTGGTTCAGCGTCGTTTGCGCGATTGCAGTCGCCGTGTCCTCCAGCTCTTCGCTCGGAAGCGGAACACTCGGCGCCTCCTCGACTTCGATCTCGACGACTCGGCCTCCCCAGAACGATTTCTCGTCGCGTACGACGCGGTAAGACAACTCTGCCCGGGTGCGACCGAGCTCGCGCGCTGCGCGCTCGATTGCGTCCGCCTCCGTTTTTGCCTCGAACCTCATAACCGTCTCCTACGCGCGGGCGGGTTTCACCCTGCCGGGCTTACCCGCTCCCCCGTCGTCGTCGCGCCCGATCCGATTGATCAGCATCTGCTGAAGGATCGTCAGGACGTTCGAAAAGAGCCAGTAGAGCACGAGCCCCGACGGCATGTTCTTCAGCATGAAGCCCCACAGGAGCGGCATCGCCATAAAGATCTTTTTCTGCATCGGGTCGACGGTCGACGGCGTCATGGCCTGCTGGATATACATCGTGACGATCATCAGGATCACGAGCACGTAACTGCCGTCCACCGCCGAGAGGTCGCGGATCCAGAGCAGGAACGGCGCGTGACGCAGTTCGACCGCGCGCGACAGCACATTGTAGAAAGCGACGAGGATCGGCAGCTGCAGCAGAACGGGGAAGCACCCACTCATCGGGTTGTATCCCTCTGCCTGGTAGAGCGCCATGAGCTCCTGGTTCATCTTCTGGCGTTGCGCCGCATCCGTTCGGGATTTCTTGTATCGGTCCCGGATCGCGTTCATCTTCGGTGCGAGCTTCTGCATTTTCTTCATGGATGCGTAGCTCTTGTGCATGAGCGGAAAGAGAAGGATCCGGATCAGCAGCGTGACGAGGAGGATCGCGAGCCCGTAATTCCCGGACCAGGAGTAGGTTTTCTTCAGGAGCCAGAGCAGCGGGCGGGCGAGGATCCCGAACCAGCCGAAGTTCACGGTCCGCTCGAGGCCGAGCCCTGTGCTCTCCAGAATTGCGACGTCTTTCGGACCGAAGAAGGCGCGGGCCTCGAGTGCTCCCGATGCCGAGACGCCCGCCGAAATGAGCGCTTCTGCCTTTGCGGCCGGGTCGCTCGCGGCCGGCGCGGGTATGAACGGAAACAGCCGCGCCGACGCCGCTTGTCGCGGAGAGAGCGCCGCCAGGAAGTAGTTGTCTTCGATCCCGACGAAGCCGTTCGGAGGAAGGGTCAAGACCTCCTCCTTCTTGAGCTTCTGCACCGGGACCACCTCGACTCCGCCGCCGACGCTCGCCACCGCGGTCGGCGGCATGAGATAGCGCGAGGCGCGCTCCTTCTCGGTCGGATTACGGAGACCGGTCCCCACGAGAAGCGTGAACGGAGGGCCGGCGACGGAGACCTTCACGTCGAAGACGTACGCGTCGC
>DASXTN010000167.1:0-2621 GCA_036505435.1 Thermoanaerobaculia bacterium
AGGCGCCGCGCGCGCATCCGGCGACGACACGCGCGGGAGGATATCGGATACTTGCCTCGCGTGTTGTCTCCCCTTCAGCGCGCCTGGCGGCAGCGGGCGCTCGTCGTCGCGCTCGCGCGTCGCGAGCTCGTGGCGCGTTACCGCGGCGGCACACTCGGTTTTCTCTGGTCGTTACTCAATCCGCTGCTCCTTCTCCTCGTTTACGCGACCGTTTTTCGCCTCGTCTTCCGGCCGCGCGCGGACGTACATCCGTACGCACTCTTTCTCTTCGGGGGGATTCTCGTCTGGGGATTCGTCTCGTCCGCGCTGCTCGATTCCGCGGAGACATTCCGCGCGAATGGTCCGCTTCTGCGCAAGACCACGGTCGCACCGGAGGTCTTCCCGGCCGTCTCGGTCGGCGCGCGCCTTGCGCACCTCGTTCTCGCTTTGCCAGTGCTCGCGGCGGCGATCGGTATCGCCGCGATTTCCGGGAGCGTTCGGCCCGACGCCGCTGCGCTCCAGTTTCCCGTCGTGCTCGCCCTTCTCACGGCGACGATCCTCGGGCTCGCGCTCGTCGTGTCCTCGCTCGCCGTCCACTTCGGCGACGTGCGCGACCTGCTCGGAAACCTCCTGACCCTCGCGTTCTTCCTGACGCCCATCATCTACCCGATCGAGGCGGCACCCGGACGGCTGAGGAACCTCCTCTGGGTGAATCCGTTCACCTCCTTCTTCGTGGCGATTCACGAGAGCGCGTTCCACTTCCGACCGGTGCGAGCGGAGGCCTGGGCCGGAATGCTCCTGACGACCGCTCTCTCGCTCGCGATCGGAGGGTCGGTCTTCGAGCGGCTGCGCGATTCGATCGCGGAGGAAGCGTAGGCATGCCGCCGGCGATCGAAGCGCGCTCGGTCACGAAGCTCTACCGACGGTGGGGGAGGAAGCGCTCGGTCGGAACGTTCAAGTCGGCGCTCCTCTCGGGCCGGCCCGCTCAGGCCCTCGCGCCGGACCAGGCGGTACCTGCATTGACCGACGTGTCGTTCGAGGTCGCTCCGGGCGAGACCGTGGGACTCATCGGAGCGAACGGCTCGGGAAAGTCGACGCTGTTGAAGCTCGCTGCGGGAGTTCTCCGCCCGACTTTCGGTGAGATATCCGTGCGCGGACGGGTGGCCGCGCTCCTCGAGCTCGGGGCGGGATTCCACCCCGAGATCTCAGGGCGCGAGAACATCCTCATCAATGGTCTGCTGCTCGGGTTGACGAAGCGAGAGATCGCGACGCGCTTCGACGAGATCGTACGTTTCGCGGAGCTCGAGGACTTTCTCGACGCTCCGGTGAAGACCTACTCGTCGGGTATGGCGGTGCGGCTCGGCTTCTCGATCGCGGCGCACTGCGACCCCGACGTGCTCTTAGTCGACGAGGTCCTCGCGGTCGGCGACGAGGCGTTCGCGCGACGCTCGCTCGAGAAGTTCTCGGAGTTCGAGCGCGCGGGAAAGACGCTCCTCTTCGTCTCGCACGAACTCGGGCTCGTCGCCGAGCGCTGCCGCCGGGCGCTCTGGCTGGACCGCGGTCGCCTCGCCGCCGACGGACCGTCCGCCGAGACCGTCGCGCTCTACCGCGAAAGCGTCTCGGAGCGGGAGGCGGAGCGGCGCGGTCGGGCGGGACGGGGAGATGCCACCGTCCCGGACCGTATCGGCTCGGGCGCGGCGACCGTCGGCGGCGTCGAGCTCGTGGATCGGGACGGACGGTCCGGTGCGCGAATACGCTCCGGAGACCCGGCCCGTCTCGTGATGCATGTCCGGGCGGCGACGCCGCTCGCGGACTTCGTCTTCGGGTTCGCGATCTCGACCGTCGCCGGGACGGTCGTTTTCGGCTCGAACACGGCGATCGACGGCTACGCGCCGGAAGAGCTCGCTGCGGACGCGACGGTGGTCCTCGAGATCGCATCGCTCGACCTTGCGCCCGGCGTGTACTCGGTGGACGCCGCGGTCCATTCGCGCGACGGCTCTCCGTACGATTACAGGCGTGACCTCTTCCGCTTCGAGGTCGCGGGCGATCGGACGATGGCAGGCGTCTGGAGCCCGGCGCGCCGCTGGAGCTTCACGGGCGCAGTCCGATGGAAGAACGAACCCCCCATCTGAAGCCGCTTCGGCGCCTCTTCACCCGGGTGGAAGCGCTCGGGCTCTACCTGGTTTCCGGCTTTCTCGTGTGTGGTGTCGTCGTGTTTCTCTTCGGCTTTCTGGCGCGCGAGGTTTTTCGCACGACCGACACGCGCGCCTTCGACCGCGAGATCACGCTCGCGGTCTACGAGCTCCATTCGCCGTCGAACGACCGCTTCGCGCGCATCGCCACGCTGTTCGGCAGCCATATATTCATCCTTCCCGCGACCGCCCTGGTGACCGCCGGACTGTGGCTCAAAGGCCACCGCGCTTCCGCGCTTCTCTTCTGCGGGTCGGTCGTCGGCGGCTTCGGGCTGAATGCTCTCCTGAAGATTGCGTTCGCGAGACAACGACCGGACCTCTGGCCGGCGCTGGTCACGGAAGTGACCTACAGCTTCCCGAGCGGGCACGCGACGATGAGCACGGTGTTCTTCGGCGGCGCCGCCGCCGTCGTCCTTCACCTCTCCCGCCGACCGGTCGTGCGGGGCGCGG
>DASXTN010000168.1:0-3630 GCA_036505435.1 Thermoanaerobaculia bacterium
CGCCCGAGGATCAAATCGTCGAGCGCCTCGGCGAGCTCCTTTTCCATCTCCGCTCGATCTTAGCGCCCCGGCTCGAATGCTCTCTCGCGCAGAGCGGGATCGAGGCGGCGAAGATCCGCACCCTCCGCCTTCGGGAAGGAGAACGAGGGAAGGATCGCCGCCCATCGGCGCAGCTCCGCATTCCGTGGCTCCCCGGCGAGGACGAGCCACGCCCGCGTTCCCGGCGCCCAGGACCACGTGAGACGGACGATCTCTCCCTCCAGGTTCAGGACCTCGCGGCGTCGCTTTCCGGCTTCGGAGAGCCAGTCTGGTCCGACGAGGTAGAACGCGACGCAGAGCTGCGAATACTGGTTCTCGGTGAAGACGCGTTCGGCGGGAGGTGACTCGCGCCGCAGGAAGTCCGCGAGCGTCCGCCAGTCCGCCCGGCCTTCGCGGAAATAGACGGCGAGGGATCGGAGGTCGAAGACGAGCACGACCGAGAGGACGATCACCGCGATCGGTCGAAGTGACCGCCGAGGAGCCATCGCGGCGATCGGCAGGGCAGCGAGGGCAGGGAAGGCGAGGCCAGCGGGGAGAAAGCGGCGGGAGACGTCGAAGTGCGGGTGTAAGCGGCCCAGAAGCTCGATCGCGGCGAGCCCTCCGAGGGCCCACGCAACGAGAAAGCGCTGTCCGCGCGCCTTCCAGGCGAGCACGGTCCCGGTCGTGACGAGAAGGAGAAAGAGCGGGCCTTTCCGGCCGAGCGGCTGGCCGTCATCCGGCGCGAACGAGAAGAAGGAGAGAATCCGAGCCCACCGTTGCCATGATGTCGGCGGCGGCGGCGCCATCGGCGGCCGGCGAGCGGCTTCGAGGACCACAGGCCACCACGGCACGTAGGCGATGAAGAGCGCCGCGGCGAACGCCGGGCTCCATACGAGAAACCTTCTCGCGGCGCGGCGGCGGTTCTGGTCGGCAGAGAAGGAGTCCTCGATGAGCATCGCCGCCGCCGCGATTGCCAGGACGAGAGCCGCAAAATAAAGAGCGTACGCGGTGGCGAGGCACGCCAGCCAGAGCGACGTGAGCCGTCCCGCGTTCGGCTTGTCGAGGAACCGGTCGAGCAGGAGGAGTGAGAGAGCGAGCAGGAAGAGCCCAAGCGAATGCGGTCGGAGCTCCTGCGAGTATCGGACGTGGAAGGGTGCGAAGGCGAGGAGAAGCGCTGCGATCCATCCTGCGACCCTTCCCGCGCGGCGAGCGAGGAGAGCTCCGACCGACGCAATCGTTCCGAGGCCCCAGAGGACGGCAGGGAGCTTTCGCGCCCAGTCCGCGGGCCCGAGGTGCTCGACGAACCGGGTGATCAGATAGTCGAGCGGCGGATGAATGGCGTCGAACTTCAGCGCCTTCCAGAAAGACGTCCAATTCCCCTGGATGAAGAAAGTCTGCAGGACTTCGTCGAGGCCGTAGGAGAAGTGATCGAGCCGGTAAAGCCGAATTGCGATCGAGATGACGAGGAGTCCCGCCGCCGCGACCATGCCCCGGCGCGCCCGCATGCCGCGAAGGATAACGGTAGACTTCGCGCCTCTCTTGCTCGAAGCCGCGTCCCAGGTCATCCGCTTTTCGCTCGCCCTGTGGGTCGGCGGCACGCTGGTCGTCGTCCTCGCCGCCCCACTCCTTTTCCGGGAAATCGCGTCGCTCGATCTTGCGGGAAGGATCTTCGGAGAGCTCCTTCGCCGATTCGAAGCGGTCAAGCATCTGCTGTCGCTCCTCCTCGTCCTCGCGGTCTTCGTCCAGCTCGAGGCGACCCGCGCACTCGCCGGGCGAGCTTTCGTGGCTGGATCCGCGATCTTCGTTGCAGTCGCGTCGAACGTCTATCTCGCGATGGTCGTGCGCCCGCGGCTCGGCTACTTCCGGATGAAGGTCGGCTCCTTCGACGAGGCGCCCCCGGAAAACCCGTGGCGCCTTCGCTTCGACCGTCTCCACCGCCGTTCGGTCCGCGTCCTTCTCCTCGGCTGGCTCGCCGCGACCGTGGCACTGGCCGCGCAGCCGTGATCGACCTTCGAAGCGACACGGTCACCAAGCCATCCGAGGCGATGCGGCGCGCGATGGCCGCCGCCGAAGTCGGCGACGACGTCTTCGAAGAGGATCCGACTGTCCGGCGGCTCGAGGAATCAGTCGCCGAGCTCCTGGGGTTTCCGGCCGCTCTCTTCACGCCGAGCGGCACGATGGCGAACCAGATCGCGATGCGCATCCTCGCGCCCCCTGCCACCGAGGTCCTGATGGAGGAGCGCTCGCATCCATTTCACTTCGAGATGGCGGGTATGGCCTCGCTGTCGGGCCTGCTGCCGCGGCCGATTCCATCCCGCGACGGAATCCTCGAGGCTGAAACGGTCCTCGCCGCGGTTCAGCCGGAGGTCTCCTACAAGCCGCGGAGCTCTCTTCTCGTCCTCGAGAACACCCACAACCTCTGGGGCGGAAAGGTCTACCGCCGGAGGAACATCGAACCGCTGCTCGAAGCGGCGCGCCGCGCGCGCCTGGCCGTCCACTTGGACGGCGCGCGTCTCTGGAACGCGGCAGTCGCGGCGAGGGAGAGCGAACGCGAGCTCGCACGCGGTTTCGACTCGGTGACCGTCACGTTCTCCAAGGGTCTCGGCGCGCCGGTCGGGTCCGCCGTCGTGGGCTCGAAATCCTTCGCGAAGGAAGCACGGCGCGTGCGAAAGCTCTTCGGCGGCGGGATGCGGCAGGTCGGTGTGCTCGCGGCGGCGGCGATCCGTTCGCTGGAGAATCGCTCGCGCCTCGCCGAGGACCACGAACGGGCGCAGCGCCTCGCCCGATCGATCGCGGAGCTTCCCGGCGTGAACCTCGATCCGGATTCGGTCGAGACCAACATCGTGATCTTCGAGGTGGCGCATGCCTCTTCGTTCGTCGCACGACTGAAGGAGAAGGGCGTTCTCGCAGCGGGCGTTTCGGAGACTGCGGTTCGGCTCGTGACGCACCTCGACGTGAACGACACGGACGTCGCTCGGGCGATCGATGCGATCCGCCTGACGGCTGACGGCTAAAGGCTCATGCGCTCGCGAAGCGAGCGATGAGATCGATCTCGAGCGGCGCGCCGGCGGGAAGAGCGGCGACGATGACCGTCGAGCGGGCGGGACGATGGTTCCCGAACCGGCGCGCGTAGACCGCGTTCATCGCGGCGAAGTCCTCCGCGCGGGTGAGGTAGACGGTCGTCTTGACGACCTGTTCGAAGCCGAGCCCGGCTTCGCGGAGGATCGCTTCCAGGTTGTCGAACACGCGCTCCGCCGACGCCTCGAGGCCACCCTCGACGAGGCGCCCGGTCGCCGGGTCGAGCGGGACCTGCCCCGACGAGAAAAGAAATCCTCCCTCGCTGACCGCCTGCGAATAGGGGCCGATCGCCTTCGGAGCGGCGTCCGTAGAGATCGACTTCACCCGGAAGCGCCGTCCGGCTCGAGAACCGCGATGTACGGAAGGTTCCGGAAGGCCTCGGCGTGGTCGAGACCGTACCCGACCACGAAGACGTCTTCGATCCGAAAGCCGAGGTAATCGATCGGCACGTCCTCGTTGCCCGGGATTTGTTTCTGGAGGAGCGCGCAGATCTTCACGCTCTTCGGGTGGCGCGTCCCCAGAATCTCGATGATC
>DASXTN010000169.1:0-2351 GCA_036505435.1 Thermoanaerobaculia bacterium
CGACTGCATGACGGCCACGTGCGTCACGGTGCCTCTGGATGCCAGCCTCGACGACTGCTGCGAGGTGATGGAGAAGAATCAGGTCCGGCGCATCCTGGTCGTCGACGAGGCGGGCTGCTGCTGCGGGGTGATCGCGCAGGCGGACATCGCGTTGCGGGGCAAAGAGAAGAAGGCGGGCGAAGTGGTCAAGGAAGTCTCTCGTCCGACGACCACGGCCTCTGCCGTGGCGAGCTGATCCGTCCGTTTCGGCAGAGCGCCGGGCGCCGCTCGGGCCGCGCCCCGCCGGAGAGTCTCCGAGTCGTCTCTGGTTGTTCTCAACGGTTCGAAGCCTCGTGAATCGCGGGGGGCAACCGGCCTCGAAAGTTCTCTGCTCATAGGACCCGAGCACGGAAGAGAAGCCTCGCCGCCGATCCGAGTGAGGCCATGGACTTCCGGGGGGCAAGTGTAGAACAGGACTAAAGCCTCAAGACAGCCCGAAAATCGTCCGACGGCCTCGATCGGCGCGAAACGCCGTGCAGACTCAGTCGCGCGGAAGCCCTTCCTCTTCTCTCCGGGAGCGGAACTCGACGAACTCGTTCGCCTCGTCGATCTCGACTACACGAAGCTCGTCGAACCCCTCCGAGAAGGACGGCGGCTGCAGCCGCTTGAAGGTGGCGACGACCCCCGCCGGCGGAATTAAGCGATCCTTCGGACGCTGCGCGTTGCGCCGCAGGGCCTCCGCCAGCTCGCACCGAAAGTAGTAGCCCACCACCCGAAAACCCGCGGCCTTGGCCGGGCCGATGTGCTCGGCGCGCTGGCTTCTCAAGGAGTTGGTGTTGTCCACGACGAAAGCCTGCTTTGCCGCGAGGCAGGCGTCGACGAGCAGGCGCTCGCGGTGGCGGGTCTTCAGCATGTCGCGGCTGACTCGGATGTGCGTCTCGAAGAAGCGCTCCTTGTAAAACGTCGTCTTTCCCGATCCCTGGACGCCGATGAAGATGACCGCTTCCATCACGCGAGGGGTCTCGCCCGATGGAGGGCGCCGAGCAACCCGATTCCGCCGATGAGAAGAAGCGGCGCCGTCAGAGCGCCGGAAACGTAGCCTCCGAAAACGATCGCCCCCGCCAGATGATTGAGCCCGTTGAAGACTTCGCCGACGCCGACGACCCAGGCCACGAGACGTGCCCAACTCTTTCCCGTGGCCACGAATGGAGCGGCGCCGAAGAGCAGCGCGATCAAGCCCATGTTGAGAACCGCGAATGCGACCGCCGTCATCCGCATTTGGGGGAAGATCGGGATCCACGCGTGGATTCGCCCGGTCGCCATCCCGAAGAAGTCGTAAAGACCCATCCGCATCTCCCCGATGCTGTGGGCGGCCTGCACGAGGCCCAAAAACCAGAACCAGCGCCCAACCGGGTGCGCAAAGGTCGATCGCGATTCGGACACCGGAAGCATTATGGTGCGAAGGGCGAGTAGCATTCCCGCCGTGAGAGAAGCGACCGAGGTCCTCGCGGACATTCGAAAGGCGCTGGAGGGAGCCCAGGATCGCTCCGCGAAGTTCCGGCGGGTGGCCGAGATCATCCGCGATGCGGCAGGCTACCGGTGGGTCGGTTTGTACGACGTCACGCCGGAGGAGATCGCCATCGTCATGTGGAGCGGGCCCGGCGAACCGGCGCATCCTCGATTCCCCGTCTCGAAAGGAATCTGCGGTGAGGCCGTGCGAAGGAGAAAGACCGTGGTCGTCGGCGACGTGACGAAGGACGCGCGCTATCTGACGACCTTCGGGACCACGCGCGCGGAGATCGTGGTTCCGATCCTCGACAGCGTGACCGGCCGGCCGCGAGGATTGATCGACGTGGAGAGCGACCGAGCCGAAGCCTTCGGCGACTCGGACCGCGAGCTTCTCGAGCGTTGCGCGGCGGAGCTCGCGACAGCCATGTCCCCTTCGCCAGGTTAGTCGGTAGTCAGTAGTCGGTAGTTGGTAGTCCGGTCTTGAGGCAACATATAAGTATTGGCTTATATATCTGACTACCGACTACCGACTACCGACTACTCCCGACTACCGACTACTTCATTCCAGCCGGATCGTCGGAAGGCCGGCGGATTCGAGCAGCCCGTTCGCGCGCGGCAGATCGGAGCGCAGAAACTCCACCCAGCGGGCGAGCCCCTCTTCGACCGCCTCGCGACGATGGCGGAAGCCGGTCAGCGCATCGGGAGTCGGGGAGGCGTCGGCGCTCTCGACGGTGGACTGCAAGCGCGACAGAGACGTCGAGAGCCGGCGCAGGCTGGTCGGCGCCGCTTCTCTCTCTTCGAAGAAGTCCTCGGGAAGGAGGGTGGCGGAGGGCCCGGCAAGCCGATCGAGCGTCCGGGCGAAG
>DASXTN010000170.1:0-2869 GCA_036505435.1 Thermoanaerobaculia bacterium
GACGCGTTCGGCCGGTTCGCCTCCGGGGAGCAGCATCGTCTCGAGCCGCTTGCGGCGGTTCAAGGCGACTTCGTCTTTTCGTTCCGCGGCCTTGCGCATGCGCTCTTGAAGCTGCTCCAGCTGGTACGTTGCCTTGCGCCGGGCGGTTTCCAGCGCACCGGCGAGCGTCGGGTCGAGCTCCTCAATCGCCGGAACGAGGGAGGAGAGCTCCGTCTCGAGCCGGCGCGTGATCTCCTCGACGCGTTCGGCCTGAGGCACCGCCGTCGATTCGCCTTTCATCGCGCCCGGCGTCAGGAGATCCTCTTCCGCGATTCCGAGCGCCTTTTCTGCTCGTCGCTCCGCCGGTCCGCGAAGCACGAGGAGCGTCCGCGGAAGCAGGACGGGCGCCGGAGCGGAAAAGAGGCGAAAGAGAGGCAGCGCCTGCGCGTGATACGCGATCTCGCTCGGGCCGAGGACGCTCACGGCGGCCGATAGGGCCAGAGACTTCAGCACGGGCCGCGTCAGCACGTCGGCGGAGACTTTCGCTTCTCCCCGTTCGACTTTCTTCGCTGCGCTCTCGAGATCGTCCCCAGCAACGCGGCGCCTCGTCCCGTCTTCGATCGTGAAGAACGGGAAGAGGTCGGGCCGGAATGGCACCGAAGGCACGCGTCCGGCCTGGTCGAGTTCCTGGGCAGTCGAGCGAAGCGTCTCGCGGATTTCGTCCCGCCGGTCGACCGCGGAGAGAAAAAAACGCCGCGCCACTTCCGAGATTTCCGGCCCGAGAGGGTCGACGACCAAGAGCGGCTCGTCCTCCGTCAGGTCGAACAGCGCCTCGATGAACGCCTCGGCGTACGAGCGGCCGGGCGCGTAACGCTCGGCGATGGCATCGATCGCCTCGGCGGCCTCGTTTCCGGCTGCGTCTGCCCGGAACGCTTCGATGATGGCTTGAACCGCTTCCGGGATCGGCAGCGAACCGACCGGACGTCGGTTCGACCGATTGGCTCCTTCGAGCACGAGCCTCTGCGGGCCCTCCGGCCCGGGCTTCGCCGTGCGGGCGATCTCCTCCAGATCGTGATCGTCGGTCAGCCCCCAGAAGACCGGGACCGCCGGTATGCCTCGGCGAGAGAGCTCGCGAGCGAGCACGATGGCGTCGAACGCTTTGACCAGCGTGAAGAGCGGTCCCGTGAAAAGGCCGATCTGATGTCCGGCCACCACGGCGACGGCGCGGCCTTGCGCGAGATCCTCGACAGCCTGCCGCCCGGCACCGGCGCGGAATCGGAAGGCGCTCGCCGGCAGGCGTGGCGAATCGCGGCGAGCGAGGAGCTCCTTGCCCCGCTCGATGGCCGAATCGAGCGTGGGCGGATCGGGATAGAAGGGGCTCCGTCCGCGCGCGAAATCGAGAAAGAGCAGCGGCAGCCCGGGATACTTCTCGAGGGGAATCGAGGTCATCGAAGAATTCTCAGCTCTCGTCAATCAGGTCTCAGCACTGACGTCTGACAAGAGAACTACTCACCGGGTTTGCCCGGCGATTCCGTCTTGCCCCGGCTTTCGCGCGAGCGCGATCAGCGAGGAGAGATCGCGATGAGGATAGAGGTCGAGATACTCTTCCCCGAACCAGCTTTCCCACCACGGCACGCGCGGGATTATCTCGCGCGCGAGTTCCCTCTCACTTCTGGTGAGAGAGCCAGTGTGAGGGGTGAAAATTGAGGACTTCGATGGCCGGAATCCGGGTGACTCGCCGGCTGCTCGTCGCGGGAGCGCTCTTCACTGCGCTCTCCTGCGGCGGGCCGAAGACCGTCGCGAAAGACGGTTACCGCGCGCTCCTCGCTTACTCGAAGGAAGACCAGTTCCGGATTGCCGTGCGCGGCGAGAGCGTCCGGGTCTCGGGGACCGCGGACGGCTCCGAGATCGTGAAGGTCGCACGTCCGGACCTCGGAAAGTCGTGGCAGTTCCGCCCGTCTACCAAGAAGATCTTCGAGAGCCGGTGGGACCCGAGGGACGAGGCGGTCCCGGGGTACCCGCTGCAGCCAAAGTTCGACGCCGAGGCTTACGCCGACCGCTTCGGCGGAACCGTTCAACGCATCGACGACGGCACCCACGGGTTGCATCCGTGCGAGCGCTGGCGGCTGACGCTTCCCTCCGGGGATCTTGCGACGATCTGGGTCGCCCGCGATCTCGACCGCCTCCTCGTGCGGATCGAGCATGCGAAGAGGGACACGAGCGACGAGTACCAGCCGTTCACCGACACGCAAATGCTCGACATCCAGGTCGGCGCGCCCGCGAAACTCTTCGAGCCGCCGGAGGAATACGAAAAAGTTGCGACTTACGAGGAGCTCTCGTCGAAGTCGGCTAAGCCCTAATCTCCACGCGATCGTCCAGCGGCGCGAAGTCCCGGAAGAGGAAGTGGTCGTAGAAGTAGTGGATCAGGAGAAAGGACAGCACGACCACGTAGTAGCTTTTGTCCTGCGGGAATCCGAGCCCCTTCCACAGCACGAGATAGATCCCGCCGGCCATTACCGTCGCGAGGATCATCGCGGCGTAGAACTTCCCGGTCTTTTCGCTGCCGGCGAGCTTTTGCGTGAGTGAGTTGCCGATCATGCCGCGCTCCGCGTTACGCGAGAGAATGAACCACGTCAGCGCCAGGTACTGCAGTGAGTGCCAGGTGTTGAATCCCTGGAACGCGACGTCGAGGTTGTCGAAGAGCGGGATGATGAACGCGAGCCCGACGGTGAACGCCATGAAAAGAAGACGCGGCACGCTCGCCTCGCCTCTCCGGATCTCGGCGACCGTCCGAAGCACGTAGAAGACGAAGAGCGCCGCGAAGCCGACGGTGAACGCAATGGCGATCTCGCGGTGTTTCAGGAAGCTCGGGAAGAGAAGCGTGCTCTCG
>DASXTN010000171.1:0-4008 GCA_036505435.1 Thermoanaerobaculia bacterium
TTTCTCTTCCAGACGCTCGGGCTCTTGCGGTCCACCATCCGGCGGAATCCGCCCGCCGCCGCGAAGACGATCGTGGAGCTCGGCGATCTGCTGCGGCTCTCCTTGAAGAACGGAGGCCAACGCCTGGTTCGTCTCGCCGAGGAGCTGCGCTACGCGGACCTGTATTTGAAGATCGAGAGCACGCGTCTCGAGAGGAATGTCCGCCTCGCGGTGCGTGCGCCGCGCGATGTGCTCGACGCCGCGGTTCCGAGTCTCGTCCTCCAGCCTCTGGTGGAAGCCACGGTCGCCGCCGCCGGGGCAGAGCCGACGCGCGTCGAGGTCTTCGCCACGCAGCGCGACGGACGGTTGACGCTGCGCGTCCGGAGCGACGGCGGAGCGACCGGCGACCGCCCGCCCGCGGGCGACGGCGCCCCGGCGATCAGCCGGGCGCGACGGCGGCTCGATCTCGAGTATCCCGGAGGCCATATCCTCGAGTGGAGCAGCCTCGCCCGGGAGGCGCTCGTCGAGATCCCCTTCGTGGCAATCGCTCCCTGACTGTCAACTTTTATGTCCAAAAGTGGCAAGTGGAGACCTGACCCCATCCTGGTTTTCCTGGCGTGGACGGCGGTCGGGCTCTTCCGCGCGGTCGAACGCTACACGACCGATCCGGTGTCGAGCACGCGCCTCGAGTTCGGGTTCCGCGAGGCGCTCTCGCAGAATCTTCTTTTTTCGTACATCTGGGCGGCCTTCACGCCGCTCGTCGCTAGGCTCGCGCGCCGTCACCCGATCTCGAGCCACTCCCGGGCGCGGACGCTCGGCGTCCACCTCGCGGCGAGCGCCGTCTTCGCCATCGCGCACGGAACGCTCTTCGCGCTCGTGTACCCGCCGCTCATGGGCGTGCCCTTCCATTTCGCGCACCAGTTGACCGGCGTCCCCTCCATCCTGATGGTGTTCTTCCTCGCGAACCTGCTGACTTACTGGGGCATCGTGGGGATCTGCTGGACGATCCAGGCGCTGCGTCTCTCGCGCGAGCGTGAGCTGCGCGCGTCGCAGCTCGAAGCGCAGCTCGCCGGTGCAAGGCTCGAACGGCTCCAGACGCAGCTCCACCCGCACTTCCTCTTCAACGCTTTGAACAGCGTCCTCCCGCTCGTCTTCCGCGACCGCGAGGCGGCGGCGCTCACGATCTCGCGGCTCGAGGAGCTCCTGCGCCGGAGCCTCGATGCGGATGCGGCGCAGCTCGTGCCGCTTTCGCGCGAGATCGAGTTCCTCGAGATGTACCTTGAGATCCAGAAGACGCGCTTTCAGGACCGGCTGCGGGTGGCGTTCGATGTCCCGACGGAGCTCTTCGAAGCGCGCGTGCCCAACCTGATCCTCCAGCCACTCGTCGAGAATGCGATCAAGCACGGCGTGTCGACGCAGCCGGGCGCGGGAAAAGTCGAGATCTCGGCTCGCAGTGAAGACGGAATGCTCGTGCTGCGCGTGCGCGACGACGGTCCCGGGCTTGCGGACTCTCCGAGGCCGAGTGGCTCCGGACTCGGACTCGCGAATACGCGCGAGCGGCTGCGCCAGCTCTACGGCAACGAGCAGCGGCTAGACCTGGTGAACGCGCCCGGAGGAGGCCTCGAGGTCACCCTTGGACTGCCATTCTCCGCCGCCGCGAGTTGAAGGTGAGGAGGTCGGCCATGAAGCAGCTCGCTGAGAGCCGCCCAGTGCTCTTTTCGATGCTCGTGACAATCACCTTCGTCCTTCTCGTGGCAATGATCGCGATAACAGGGAAACTTGCTGGAGACGTTCATCAACTCGAAGCGATTGGAGCGCTCGGCCGCCTTTGCCTGGCGCTCCTCGGTCTGGCGGGTTTGCTGTATCTGGGTTGGCGAGACGATCTCGGCATCTGGCCGGTACCGTCGATACGCACTTGGATACCCGTGTTTCCGGCGCTTCTTTACGTGCTCCTCGTCTATCCGCCCTTGTTCACCGGCGGCTATGCTTTCAACATCACCGACCGACCGCTCGCCGTGCTTGTCGCTCTAAACGGCTTCGCCGCGGGGGTGATGGAGGAAATCTTCTTCCGTGGCCTGGTCCTCGGCTCCTTCCTGAAGTCTTGGGGGTTATCGCCAAGGGTCATCGTGAGGTCCCTGGTCGTTTCGGCTCTCTTGTTCAGCGTGCCGCATGCACTAAACGTCCTCGCTGGCGTAGATCCTCTTCGTGTCTCCGCACAACTGATCTGGGCCTTTCTGCTCGGAGTCGTGTTCGCCGGACTCCTGGTCATAGTCCGGAGCATTTGGCCAATTGCCCTCCTGCATGGCTTCGCCAACGCCGTTGTCCACGTGAATCGAATCGGTCACGAAGTTACGCCAACGACAACATCGGCATTGCTCATGGCGCTTGCTCCCCTGCCGCTACTCCTTTACGTTTGGATCCTGCTCAAGAGACGCCTTCCGAAATCAGCGCGAAGCGCTGCCTAACCGCGTGGGAGCCGGAACCTGATCAAGTTCCTCGTCGTCCTCTATCGGCGTCCCGACTGGAGCCCGCGCGCGTTTCGCATCTACCTGCGTGACGTGCACGGACCCATGGCGCTCAAGATTCCGGGTCTCGCCCGGTATGTACAGAACCTTCCGGCCGACGATCCGAACCGAAAGCCGCCGCTCTGGGACGCGGTCGTCGAGCTCTACTTCGAGGACCGGGACACGATGGAGGCCGGCTGGGCGTCCGACGAGGGTCGGGCCGCAACGGAGGACCTGGATGTCTTTGCCGACCTCTCGAGGACGAGTTGGTCGATCGTCGAGGAGACCCGCGTGACCGAATAGCTTCCAGGAGAGCGAGAAGACGGCCCGGAGCGGCCGGGAGGTACCGGTCACTCCGGGCAAGAAGGGATAGTTGGCGAATTCGCCCCTCACTAACCCTCTCCCCGCGGGGAGAGGGGAGATACTCAGAACTCCAGTCGGAAACCGAGCTCGTAGCTCCGCGGCCGCTGCCACGCGGTCGCGAAGTTGAAGCGCGGGTTCGTCGGATCGTCCACGGTGCCTTCGTCCCCGACGTTGCCGTCGCGCCGGATCTCGATCTCGGTGTCGAGGATGTTGAACACTGCGGCGATCAAGCCGATGCGCACCGGCCCGATCGGAATGTTCTTCTGGAGCTGCGCGTCCCACCGGTAGAAGTCGGGCAGTCGCCGCGATCCGCGCGGCTCGAGGAATTCGACACCGTAGCCGGCATTCGATGCCGGGCGCGTCACGTTGTACGCGAGCCCGCTGTCCCAGTAGGCGCTCGTCCCGAGGAAAAGGTCCCACGGCAGCCGCGCATAGCCGTCGAGCTTCACGACGTGCCGCGCGTCGTCGGACAGGTAGCCGTAGCGGTTGACGAAGTGTTCGGGAAAGACGTCGAAATCGGTTCCCGTGTTCTGGGTGTACTCGACCGAGCCTCGCGACTTGGCCATCGTGTAGGAAAGGATCCAGCTCATCGCGTTCGTCGGACGGCTCTCGACCTTGAAGATCAGGGCGCGGTAGTCGGACTTCAAGACGTCCATGTCGTGAGGCCGGTTCGTCAGCCAGTAGTGCGTGCAGTCCTCGTCGGCGCACGTGTCCTCGAACATCCTCCGGTTGCGCCGATAGACGCCGGAGACGTCGAGGCTCGTGTTGCGGAAGATCCGGCGCGTGATTCCCGCCGACACCTGCTGGGAGTAGGTGGGGCGCAGCGCCGGGTCGAGCGTGTTGCCCGAAGGCCCCCCGAACGCGCCGAAGAAGCGGTAACGCTGCTGCGCGTTGCTCCAGAGGAACAGCGAGAGCACCGACCCCTGCCGCGAAAGGAAATTGGGGAACGTCAGGGCGTTGTCCTCGAGGAACTCGCCGGCGTTCGCCTTGACGATCGTCGAGGAGTCGTTGAAGAGGTCCCAGGCGACGCCGACCCGAGGCTGGAAGCGCGCGAAGGTCTTCACCTTCTCGTCGTGCGGAAGGTAGAAGTCCACTTCGTCGTATCGGACGCCGAGCTTGGCGGTCACGTTGCGGACGGGCCGCCACTCGTCCTGGGCGTAGA
>DASXTN010000172.1:0-8533 GCA_036505435.1 Thermoanaerobaculia bacterium
AGACGCGCGGCGGCCGCGGAGTTACCCGGGGGCTCCCCGGAGCCGACCGGGCGCGGCGGGAGCGTTGCCAGCCCGCGGTGGGCGGCTTCGGCCCGAAATCGAACGACTCCTTCGCGCACGGAAGCGGTCCAATCGCAGTGATGGATCTTCTCGAAGAACCCGTCGGCGGCGGCAGGATCGATCCGCGTCCGTGCCTCGACCAGGCTCCGGCGCGACTCCCCTTCGCCGGAAGCCGGCACCGCCGCCGCGAATTCGGCGCCGGCCGCCTTCAGTCGATCGAACCAGCCGCCCAAGAAATCCGGTTCGTCGGTCCAGCCCGGAACGATCGGAAGGAGCGCTCCGCCCGAAGTCCCCCGGGCGATCGCCGCCGCCAGAGCCGTTGCCCATCCTTCGCCGAGAGGTGTCCAGGCAAAAAGCGCCACGAAGGCGTCGGGAGGGGTCGGCGGCAAAGCCGAGGGCTCCGGGTCGAGCACGTACACCGCTCGCCCCGACTGCGCCGCACCCTCCGCGGCGGCACGATACGCACCGCGGACGCCTTCGGCCGGGTCTCCCGGCCCGACGAGCACCGGCCCCGCCGGACAGCGACTGAACGCCCGAGCCCACTCGACCGGATCCGGCGGACCCACACGCACGCGACCGGATCGGCGCCGCTCGAAGAGCCGACGCTCGAGCGGATCGAAACGGAAGGACTGTAGCCCCACCTCGCCGGAGTAGGGAACGGCGTGCGCCGCTATACGGCGGCCCGCGATCTCCGATTCGAGGCAGCGCACGACGGCCCCCCCGGCCTCTTCGTACTCGATCATCGGAGCCCCGCTCTGCGAGGCTTTCCATACCGCGCGAGGAGGTCGATTTCGAAATTCAGCCAATCCCCGGCCCGCTTCGAAGAGAGCGTCGTCTTGCGGCGGGTCTCCGGGATCACAGCGACGTCGAAGTCCCGGGAGCGACGCGACGCGACCGTGAGACTGACTCCGTCGAGCGCGACCGAACCCTTGCGGACGACGTAGCGCGCGAGACCGCGGGGGATCGAAAAACGATAAAGCCAGGAACCGTCCGAATCCCCGACGGCGAGGAGAAGCGCGACCGCGTCCACGTGCCCGAGCACGAAGTGTCCCGATACCCGCCCTCTCCATTCGAGAGCCCGTTCCAGGTTGACCGGGTCGCCCGGCTCGAGCTCGCCGAGCGTCGTCACCCGGAGAGTCTCGGAGGAGAGATCCGCGATGAGGCGGGGCCCGTCTTCCACCGCCGTGACGCAGACTCCGGAGGCCGCGACGCTCTCGCCGCGTCGGAACCGTCCGTAGCCGGGGGCCGGCACGACCGCGAGCCGTGTCCCGCCGCCGCGTCTCTTTTCGAGGGACGCCACCCGGCCGAGTCCGTCGATGATCCCCGTGAACATCGGACGAAGTGTATCGGCGGACGCTCGCGGGCTACTTGGGACTTTGGAGTTGGGGCTTTGGACTTTCGACACGTCCCGTCACGAGCCAGTCGTGACGGAGGTGCTCGTGCTCGACCTCGACGACGCGAGCCGCACGCGCGAGGGGAAAGCCGCTTCCGGCAACCCCTCCGGGGGCCGATTCTCCTCCAAGAATCTTGGGCGCCGTGAACACGGCGACCCGGTCGGCGAGCCGCGCCTGGAAGAAGCGCCACAGCGTCCCGGCGCCCCCCTCGACCATCAAGCTCGAGACCCCTGTCCGAGCCAGACGTCGGAGCAAGCGCGCGAGGCTCACGCGGCCGCCCGCTCCCGGCATGCTCCAGACGTCCACGCCAGAAGCGGCGAGTCGGGTCGCCCGAGGATGATCTTCGGGCAACGCGGTGACGACGAGCGCGCCGTCCGGATCTCGGAACATCCGCGCGGCCGGCGAGACGCGCAGGCGCCCGTCGAGGACG
The DNA here is from genome assembly GCA_036505435.1 of Thermoanaerobaculia bacterium. Lineage (GTDB taxonomy): Bacteria > Acidobacteriota > Thermoanaerobaculia > UBA5066 > Gp7-AA6 > Gp7-AA6. The sequence continues at coordinate 1,885 of DASXTN010000172.1, forward strand.
ATTCGCCGATGCGGGCGGTGCCCCGCTTTCTTGAGGCGCCGGGTGAGTAGAGGATCGTCGGCGAGCACGGTTCCCGAGCCGACGAGGACGGCGTCGTATTCCTCGCGAAAGAGCAGACCGCGCCTCCGCGCGTCGGGACCGGTGATCCAGCGGCTGCGCCCCGATCCGGAGGCCGTTTTTCCGTCGAGCGTCGCGGCCCACTTCGCCAGGACGAACGGGCGTCGCTGGGTGATCCAGACGCGGAACTTCTCGTTCTGCCTTTCTGCCCGGCGCCGAAGGGTGCCGCCGGCTTCCACGACCTCGACCCCGGCCGCCCGAAGCGCACGGATTCCGCGGCCGCCGACGAGCGGATTTGGATCTCTCGCCGCCACGAACACCCGCGCGATTCCCGCATCGACGATTCGGGGAGCACACGGAGGCGTTCGGCCGAAGTGAACGCACGGCTCGAGGGTCAGGTAGAGGTCGCCGCCCCGCGCTTCTCGGCCGGCTCGCTCGAGGGCAATGATCTCGGCGTGGGGCCCGCCGGCGCTGCGATGCCACGCCTCGGCCACGACCCGACCGCGGGCACTGACGACCGCTCCCACCATGGGGTTCGGCGAGACGGTGTACCGGCCACGCTCGGCCAGGCCGAGCGCACGGGAGAGGAGGTCGTTTAACCCTGGTCCGCTCAAGCGGGGGCGCCGCGTGGTGTCTCCTCGCGGGCAGGGGGCTCGAGGAGGGCTCGCGCGTAATCCGCCGGATCGAAGGGTATGAGATCGTCGATGCCCTCGCCGACGCCGACGAAAAGAACGGGAAGGTCGAGCTCCCGGTCGATGGCGAGAACGATACCGCCGCGCGCGCTCCCGTCGAGCTTCGTCAAAACGACACCGGTCGCGCCCGCCGCTTCGACGAAACGCCGTGCTTGGGCGAGCCCGTTCATCCCGGTGGTCGCATCGAGCACCAGCAGAACCTGATGCGGCGCACCCGGGACCTCGCGACCGGCGATCCGGCGCATCTTCGCGAGCTCCTCCATGAGGTTCTTCTTGGTGTGCAGGCGTCCGGCCGTGTCGACGAACAGCTTCCGGACTCCTCGCGCCTTCGCGGCCGAGAGCGCGTCGAAGAGCACGGCCGAGGGGTCGGCGCCCTCTTTGTGCCGCACGACGGGAACCCGGAGGCGATCGGCCCAGATCTCGAGCTGCTCGATCGCTCCCGCCCGGAACGTGTCCGCGGCGGCGAGGAGAACGGACCGATCCGAAGCGGCTTCGCGCGCGGCGAGCTTCGCGGTCGTCGTCGTCTTCCCAGATCCGTTGACCCCCACCAGGAAGATCACTTCGAGGGGCAGGTCGGAAGAGCCCGCCGGGCGCGGTACGCGCGCGAGGACGGACTCGATCTCCTCGATCAGCATCCGGCGGAGCCCTTCGAGGTCGGCCCGCTCCGCCGAACCCGCCCGACGCCGGACGGCGTCGGTCAGCGCCGCGGCAGTTTCCGCTCCCACGTCGGCTTCGAGGAGGGCATCTTCGAGGGATCCCAGGACCGACTCGTCGAAACCGAAGCCCTTTTTTACGGCGGCTTCGAGCTTCTCCAGAATTTCGGTGTGGGTCATGAACAGGCCCCGCCGGATCTTGGAAAGAAGTCCGCCGCGACGCGGCGTTGCGCCGGGTGTCTCGCTCATCGGCGGCGATTATTCCTCAGGTGGAAAACGAGAACGGAAAACGGGAAACGACGGAGAAAGGCGTTACGACTTTGCTTCCAACAGCAGCCGTGCCTTCGCCCCGGCCTCTCCCGTGGGATCGAGCTCGATCGTCCGCTCGAGGTAGCGGCGACCGAGGGCCGGTTTCTTGAGCGTCAACAGCGCGAGTCCGAGCCGAAGATTCGCTTCGGCGTTCTTCGGGTCCAGACGGACTGCCTCCAGGTAGTCTCCCGCGGCCTGCTCGACCGCCCCGCGCGATTCCCGCGCAATGCCACGGCCGATCAACGCGGCCGAAGACGTCGGGTCCCGCGAAAGCGCCGTCGTGAACGCCTCTTCGGCCGCGAGGAAGTCCTTTTGTCGCTGCTTGAGCCTTCCGCGGTTCAACGCGGCGTCGAGGCGGTCCTCAGGAGCGGGCGAGGCTTCCGCCTTATCGAAATCGGACTCCGCCTCCTTGAACTTGCCGAGCTCGAGGCCCGCCATGCCCCGGTGGACCCGGTAGAGAGGTTTTTCCGGATCGAGATCCGCGGCCCGGTCGAACGAGGAGTACGCCTCCTTGAAACGACCCTGGAGGAGGAGCGACACGCCAAGACCGTCGTGGACTTCGGGGTTCTTCGAGTCGTGCGGCAGGGCCTCGCGATACGCGCGTTCGGCTTCGACGGCGCGGCCTTCGCGCAGCAACACGGCCGCCATCCGTTCGTTCAGAATGACCTCAGCGGAGCCGGTCTTCTTGGCAGACGTGCAGGCGGGGGTTGAGACAATCAAGAGAGCTGTGACCGCCGGAACGAAGCCGAGCGGGAAACCCCTCAACCCGCCTCCACGCGCGCGAGTGGGGCGGGCGCCTCCGACGGCGCTTCCTCTCTCGCGATCGGCACCAGCTCCCCTTTCTCGTAGGAACGGATCAACGCTTCCACGACGGACGGATCGAAGCGGTTGCCCGCCAGGTCTCTCAAGCGCTGAAACACGAATCGGATGTCCATGGCGCGTTGATACGGCCGCGTCGTCGTCATCGCGTCGAAGGTATCGGCGACCGAAACGATCCGCGCCTGCAGAGGGATCTCCTCGCCGGCTAACCCGTCCGGGTAGCCGCCCCCCTCCCAGCGCTCGTGGTGGTGCTTCATGCCCGGGATGACGTCGCGCAACTGCGGAATCGCCTCCATGATCGCGGCGCCCTTGGCCGGATGGCTCTTCATGATCTCGAACTCTTCCTCGGTGAGAGCGGTGGGCTTTCGAAGGATGCGGTCGTCGATGCCGATCTTTCCGACGTCGTGGAGCAGAGCCGATAGACGCACGCGACGCATGTCTTCGGCTGAGAGGCCCATCTCCTTCGCGACGTGAGACGAGTAGCGCGCCACGCGTTCGGAGTGACCGCGCGTGTAGGGGTCTTTCGCGTCGATCGCGGCCGCCAGAGCGCGAATCGAGTTGATGAAGAGCTCGTGGTTCTCGCGAGCCGCGTGCTTCAAGTTCTCGACCGCTTCCTGAATGGACTCGCTCATCCGGTTGAAATTCTCGGAGAGGTCCGCGAGCTCCGCGGTACCACCGACCTCGACGCGAGTGGCGTAGTTTCCTTCGCTGACCGCGCGCGTCGAGTCGACGAGCTGGGAGATCGGACGGGAAAGGCGCCGCGCAGAAAGAAGACCGAGCAGAAGGGCGCCGAGCAGCGCTGCCGCGCTCCAGAGGAGCGTGTCCCGAACCATCCGGTCGACCGAGGCGAAAGCGGCATCCCGGTCGCGCTCGAGCAGCACGGCCCAGTCGGGATGCCCCACCGGCGCGATCGAGGCGAGCACGGTTCCGCCGGCCTGTTTTTCGGAGCGCGTGACGCGCGCCGGGAATCTCTGGAAGTCCGACACGAGCGACGATGGGTGTCGCCGCTCGGCCCCGGTTCCGATGAGCGGGAAGAGGATACGGCCCTGGCGGTCGACGAGCGTCGCGCGGACGTCGCGCCGAGCCTCATCGGCGAACTCGTGCCGGATCGGCTCCCACGACACCAGCGCCTCGACCACGCCGATCAAGCCTTCCTGGTCCGAAACGGGCGCGGCGAGAACGGAGACGGCGCCGAGCGGCGGCGCTTCGAATGGATCTCCCGAATAGATCGCGCCGTCCCGCGCCGACTCGAATGCCCGGCGGAACTCGAAATCGACTACCGATGGGAGGCGTGCCGGACCGGCGAAGCTCCCGATCCCTTTGCGGTTGACGCCGCGCAGGGCTAGCAGTGGCGTCTCGCCGCGGAGCGCGGCGCGCAGGATTTCGGGGCCGTTCGCAGATGTGAACGGGTTGTCGCCCGTCAGCTCATGGGCGAGTCGCACCGAGTTGGCCGCGTTGGTGACTTCCTCGCGGGCCGACGCGTGGTACGCCGCGATCCGATCGGCGAGCGCGGAGGACGATCGCGTCAAGTACTTCTCCTCGAGGACCTCGAGAGTCCGTCGGTTGCGCCGGATCAGCGCCGCGTCGGAAACGAGGAGCGGCACCAGAGAAGCCAGGATCAAGGCTCCCGACAGAAGAATGAAGAGGCGGAGCCGCCGCTTGGCGGGCTGTTCTTTCAAGGTTACGACATTATATGGCCGACTTTCGTCTCCCTCGACTTCCGTCGCCCCCGGGAACGTCGACCCCTCTCCGCCCCCTGTGGCGGGGAGGATCAACCAAGGGTGACCTGGCGCGCCGCCGCGAGCCACTCCTCCACGGGGATGTTCTCTTCGACGCGCGCCCGGCCGACCGTCTCGAGCAGTACTCCGGCGAGGCCGCTCGCCGTGGCTTTCTTGTCGCGACCGAGGAGTGGTCGCAGCACTTCGGAAGAACGCACGGGTTCGGGGAAGGGCCCGAGCCGCGCGAGCACGGAGTGCACCTTTGCCGCGTCGCCGGCGGAGAGTCCGGCCCGCTCGCGAGAGATCCCGATCGCGGCCGCGATTCCCCACGCCACCGCCTCGCCGTGCCGCAAGTCTCGGTACCCGCTCGCCGCCTCGAACGCGTGACCGAGCGTGTGGCCGAAGTTCAGCACGCGTCGCGGCCCGCGCTCGAAGGGGTCCGACGTCACGATCTGCGCCTTCACGCGCGCTGCGCCTGCGACGAGGTCCAGGACCGCGTCCTCGTCGCGGTCGAGGATTTCGTCGAGGCGGGACTCCGCCTGCACGGCAAGGTCGGCATCGGCGATCCATGCCCCTTTGAAGGCCTCGACGAGGCCGCTGCGGTAATCGCGCTCGGGAAGCGTCGCCGCCGCCGTCGGATCGATGAGGATCGCGCGCGGTGGGTGAAACGCTCCCAGGAGGTTCTTGCCGAGCGAATGGTTCACGCCGGTCTTGCCGCCGATCGCGCCGTCCGCCATCGCCGCGATCGTCGTCGGGACCGCGTTCCACGAAATTCCACGGAGCACGATTGCCGCGGCGAATCCGACGACGTCCGTGACGACGCCCCCGCCGACCGCAAGGAAAGCGTCGTCACGCCGCACGCCCACCTCGAGCGCCCGGTCTACGATCGCGCGCACGGCGTCAAGCGTCTTTGCTCGCTCGGAGTCGCCGATCTCGAGGTCGAGGAGCAGGTGACCGGAGAGCGCGTCGCGCACTCGACGGGTCGCCCCGCCGGCCGCCGACGATGACACGAGAAGGTATCGGCCCGAGGAAGAGACGAGGAACCGTCCGGCGTCGGCGAGAACGCCGCGCCCGATCCAGACGACGCTCTCTGTTTCGCCGACGCGGATCGCGATCCGGTCGGGCGTCACGATTCGGACGAGCGAAGGGGCGCGATCGCGAGCTCCTGCAGCTGCGCCGGCTCGACCGCAGAGGGCGATCCCGTCATGAGGCACATACCCGAGGTCGTCTTCGGGAAGGCGATCACGTCCCGCAGCGATCCCGCACCCGCAGCGATCATGCAGATCCGGTCGAGACCCAGAGCGATGCCGCCGTGCGGCGGCGCGCCGAACCGAAGTGCGTCGAGGAGAAAGCCGAAGCGCTCCCGCCCTTCGGCATCGGAGATCCCGAGCGCCCGGAAGACGCGCTCTTGGACATCGGCGCGGTGGATACGAATCGAGCCGCTTCCGAGCTCTTCGCCGTCCATGACGACGTCGTAGGCGCGGGCGCGCACGCGACCCGGGTCGGACTCGAGGAACGTCAGGTCCTCTTTGCGCGGTGAGGTGAACGGATGATTCATCGGGAACCACGCACCCGTCTTCTCGTCCCGGCCGAACAGCGGGAACTCCGTTACCCAGCAAAAGGCATGCTTCGAGGAATCGACGGCGTCGGTCTCCCTGGCAGCCGCGGAGCGAAGCGCGGAAAGGGCTGGGAAGAGCGCGGCCGGGCGGTCCGCCAGCACGAGCATAAGGTCCCCGTCCGAGATCTTCGCCGCCGAGAGGAGCCGCTCGAGCGCCGCCTCGCCGAGCGCCTTCTTCGCCGGCGACGTCGCCTCACCGCCGGACCGTTTCGCCCAGACGAGGCCGGAGGCGCCCTGGGAGCGCACGAGCTCCGTCCATTCGTCCAGCTTCTTGCGCGAGAGCATCGCGCCGCCGGGGACCCGGAGCCCGCGGACGGACCCTCCCGAAGTGAGCGCTTTCTCGAAGGGATCGAAGCCGGTGTCCGAGACAACCGCCGAAAGGTCGACGAGGGGCAGCTCGTACCGAAGATCGGGGCGGTCGGTGCCGTAGCGTTCCATGGCTTCCTCGTAGGTCAAGCGTGGGAAGGGGACGTCGGCCTCGATTCCCGCTGCCCGGAACGCCGCGGCGAGCACGGCCTCCACGATTCCGAAGACGTCGTCCTCGCTCGCGAAGGACATCTCCAGGTCGATCTGGGTGAACTCCGGCTGGCGGTCCGCGCGCAGGTCCTCGTCGCGGAAGCATCGCGCGATCTGGAAGTACCGCTCGAATCCGGACGCCATCAGGATCTGCTTGAAGAGCTGCGGAGACTGAGGCAGGGCATAGAACTTCCCGCGGTGGACCCGGGAAGGAACGAGATAGTCGCGCGCGCCTTCGGGAGTCGACTTCGTCAGCATCGGCGTCTC
>DASXTN010000173.1:0-2279 GCA_036505435.1 Thermoanaerobaculia bacterium
GAGAAAGCTCGAGCGGCAGCTCGGCGTTGCCGATGCGGCGGCTCTCGTCGTTTCGAACGTTATCGGCGTCGGGATCTTCACGACACCCGGAATCGTCGGCGAGATGCTCCCGCGGCCCGCCGCAATTCTCGCCGTCTGGGCGCTCGGAGGCTTTCTCGCGTTCTCGGGCGCGATGGCATACGCGGAGCTCGCGGCTCTCAAGCCGAAGGCGGGCGGGGAATACGTCTATCTTCGCGAAGGCTTCGGACGGCTGGCTGCGTTTCTCACGGGTTGGACCTCCTTCGTGGCCGGGTTTTCGGGAGCGATCGCCGCCGGCGCGATCGGCCTGACCGCATACCTCGGACGGTTCTTCCCGGCGGTGGCTGAGGAGGCTCCGATCTGGAGTCTTTCTCTCGGTCCTGTTTCCGTCGCTCTCTCGCGCCCGACGTTGCTTGCTCTTTCAGTGATCGCCGCGCTCGGGGCCGTGCACATCCGCGGCGTTCGACCTGGACGTGTGGTCCAGGACACGCTCGCCGCGGCTCAGGTCCTCGGGCTCGTGCTGTTCATCGTTCTCGGGTTCGCCCTGGGTAAGGGCTCGCCCGAAAACCTGACCAGCGGGGGAAAGTCCTCACCTTCGAGCTGGCTCTTCGCGTTGATCCCGGTGATGTTCAGCTACAGCGGTTGGAATGCCGCCGCATACGTCGCCGAAGAAGTCCGTGAGCCGGGTCGCAGCGTTCCGCGTGCTCTCGGCTGGGGAACGGCCGCCGTGATCGCGATCTACGTGGGGCTGAACGCCCTCTACCTCTATGCGCTCCCCGTACGGGAGCTTTCCGGCCGGATCAACGCCGCCGATGCGGTCGCGGAGCGGCTGCTCGGCCCGGCCGCCGCCGAATCGCTCGCCGTGCTGGCGATCTTGATCATCCTGAGTAGCCTGAGCGCCATGACGCTGGCGGGGCCGCGCATCTATTACGCCATGGCGCGCGACGGAGTCTTCTTCCCGGCCGCGGCCCGTGTTCACCCGAAGTTCGGGACGCCGGCCGTCGCGATCGCGGCGCAGACGGCTTGGAGCTGTCTCCTCGTCCTTTCCGGGACCTTCGAGCAGCTCCTCACTTACACGGGATTTGCGATCGTCCTCTTTTCGGCCGTCGCCGTCTGCGCTCTTTTCGTGTTGCGGTGGAAGACTCCGGAGGTCCGGCGTCCGTTCCGGGCGTGGGGCTACCCGGTAGCGCCGGCGATTTTCGCTCTGGCCAGCTTCGCAATCGTCGTAAACGCAATCGTCCAGGCTCCGCTGCCTTCAGCGATCGGGCTCCTGGTCATGGCTTCCGGAATCCCGCTCTACGGGCTGATGCGCCGTCGGGGGATTCGGGCGAGTCGACAGCGGACCGAGAACGGAAGACCGAGGCCCTGAACTCCTTGAGCAATCGGCGGATAACCCTCGAAACGGGAGCAAAATAGAGGCGTGCGCTCCCCCGGTCAGGTTCTGGCCGAGTGGTTTGTGCGCGAGCTTTCGCGGTCCCGACGCGAGTACAGGCGCTTCGTCTTCAACGACGAGCGTCGGCTGAAGAGCCGGATTCGTCCCGGCGACGTCGTCCTCGTCGACGGCGACCAGCGAATCTCCCAGGTCGTCAAGTACCTGACGATGTCCCCCTGGTCGCACAGCGCGATGTACATAGGGAGTGCCCTCCTTCGCGACCCTGCGAACCGGCCGGAGGTCCGGCGGCGCTTCGGGCGGGAGGCGCGGTACCTGATCGTCGAGGCCCTCGTCGATCAGGGGGTCGTCGCTTCCCCACTCGTCAAGTACATCGACTTCAACATTCGGGTCTGCCGTCCAATCGGGCTGACACACGAGCGCATTGAGACCCTGATCGACCACGTCGTCTCCCGCGTCGGCTTCACGTACGATCGGCGGAACATCTTGGACCTCTTCCGATACCTTCTTCCCCTGCGCTTGATCCCGATGCGCCTGCGCGAGGACGCCCTCCACTTCGGCAGTGGCCGGGAGACCGAGACGATTTGTTCGTCCCTCCTCGCCGAGGCGTTCGACCGAATCGACCACCCGATCCTCCGGATGCACATTCGGCGAAAAGCCATCGTGCGCGGGAAGCTGCAGCAGCGCATCTTCGGCCGCCCGACGCGCCACGTGCGGAGCGGGTTCTTCAAAGCCCGCCACCCCACACTCTGCGTCCCGCAGGACTTCGACCTCTCGTCTTACTTCGACGTCGTGAAGTTCAACGCGCGCGATCCGGTCGAGTTTGAATGGGAACGGCAGGAATAGAGTGTTCTGGGCACGACGGGTTCGA
>DASXTN010000174.1:0-8314 GCA_036505435.1 Thermoanaerobaculia bacterium
CCATTTACCTACCGGGACTACGCCCGGCTGCCCGACGACCGCCGCTTCGAGGTCATCGGAGGAAAGCTCTTCTTGACCCCGGCTCCGAGGACGTGGCACCAGCGACTCTGCGGGGAACTGTTCGCCGCGCTCCGCGAGCACGTCCGAGGCCAGAATCTTGGCGAGGTGCTCATCGCACCCTGCGACGTCGTCTTATCCGAAACGAACGTGGTCCAACCCGACCTCCTGTTCGTTCGGAAGGACCGCCTCTCGATCATCGGCGAGAAGTACGTATCCGCCGCGCCGGACCTCCTCGTGGAAGTTCTCTCGCCTGGCACGAAGATGCGCGACCGCAAGTTGAAGTTTCGACTCTATGCGCGCTTCGGCGTTGCGGAGCTGTGGATCGTGGACGGCGAGGCGCGTTTCGTCGAAGTCTTCCGAAACGCCGGCGGCCGCTTCGAACTCGAGAAGCGCTACAGCTCCAGTCATACGCTGCATTCGAAGATCCTTCCGAAGCTCCGGCTGGCGCTCGATTCGATCTTCTGAGCGCCGACGGGCCCGCGGCGTAAACTTCCTTCGAGTGCCCAAAATCCACCGACTCGCGAACGAGGTGATCGACCGGATCGCCGCCGGGGAGGTCGTCGAGCGGCCATCCTCGGTGGTCAAGGAGCTCGTCGAGAACGCACTCGACGCCGGGGCGACGCGCGTCGACGTCGAGATCGATGGAGGCGGGATCGCGCGCATCCTCGTCCGCGACGATGGCAGCGGAATGTCGGCTGACGACGCGCGGCTCGCCCTCGAGCGGCACGCGACTTCGAAGATCTCCTCCGACGCCGACCTCGCTGCCGTCGGGAGCTACGGTTTCCGGGGAGAGGCGTTGCCTTCGATCGCGTCGGTATCGCGCCTGACGCTCACGACCTCCGATGGTTCCTCGCCGGAGGCGGTCCGGGTCACCGTCGACTATGGACGGCCGCTGGTGGAAGAGCTCGCGGCGCGGCCGCGAGGAACGGACGTCTCGGTCGAGGGTCTCTTCGCGCGCACGCCGGCGCGTCGAAAGTTCCTCGCATCTGCCGAAGCCGAGGGCCGCGCCGCGGCGGCCGCGGTCACGCGCGCGGCGCTCTCACATCCGGCGGTCGCGTTTTCTCTTCGGTCGCGCGGGCGTGAGACGCTCGACGCGCCCTCGGCCGTGGACCGCGCGGCGAGGATCCTTCAGGTCTTCGGCCGCGAGACGTTGGGCGACCTCGAGTCGTTCGAAGCACGCGCTGGCCCGCTGAGGCTCTTCGGCTACGTGACTCGCGGCTCAGTGACGTTCCCGAACCGACGGTTCCAGTACCTCTTCGTGAACGGCCGACCGGTCGAGGACCGGGCTCTGTCCCGGTCGATCCTGCAGGCCTCGCGCGACGCGATCCGGACGGATCGTCATCCCGCGGTGTTCCTCTACGTGACGGCCGACCCCGGCGCGGTCGACGTCAACGTCTCGCCGGCCAAGACGCAGGTCAAGTTCGCCGACTCCGGCACGGCGTTCCGGCTCGTCTACCACGCAGTGCAGTCGGCGCTGCTCGCCGGAAAGGAAGAACGGCGGCTGAAGCCGGTTCCGCCGGAAGGACGAGTCGCCGAAGCACGTGAAGGCTACGGCGACGCTGCGCCGATGCCCGGTTCGGGCGGCCCGGTGGTCCTGCCGCCTGTCCCGAAACCGGAAGCTCCTCCGCCGCCCGTCGAGAAAAAGCCTCCCGAGCTCGTGCCGATCGGTCAGTACCGAGAGTCTTTCCTCCTTGCCTCGGGTCCCGAAGGCCTGCTCGTCATCGATCAGCACGCCGCGCACGAACGAATCCTCTACGAACGCATTCGCGACCGCGTCGCGTCTGGCCGAGTCCTCTCCCAGAGACTTCTCCTCCGAGTGCTCTTCGACGCCACGCCCGAGGAAGCAGAAACCCTCGCCGCGCGCTACGAAGACCTCTCGGCCGCGGGTTTCGAGATCGAGCCGATGTCCGGTCGCTCTTACGCGATCGCCGCCCTGCCCGCGGAAGCGACTGATCGAGACCCTGCGGACACGCTCCACGAGACTCTCGCGGGCCTTGCCGGGACGGGGGAGTTGGACACGGCAGGCCGCCGGGACCGCCTCGCCGCCACTCTCGCTTGCCGCTCAGCGGTCACGATCCGATACCACCTCGCTCCCGAGGAGATCCGGCGTCTTCTGTCCGACTGGATGAAAACCGCCGACCGCTTCACCTGCCCGCACGGACGTCCGGTCGTGCTGCTCACGACCGACGAGGATCTCGAGAAATATTTCAAGAGGAGGTAGCACTGAGGGCGCGGTTTCTCGCGCCCTCGTTTCCGTTTTCCGTTCCCCGTTTTACGTCGTGTCCCGCGGCGGCCAAACCTCCGACGCGTTGTGGCGCCGTTTCTTCGCGACGTATGTCACGATCAGGACCAGTCCCAGCATGATGAACGCCACGGGCGCGAGCCAGTCCTCCACCGCCGCCCAGAACGCGTCGAGGGGGACGTACCGGTCGAGCAGCCACAGCGCCCCGATGCCGACGAGGATGACTCCCCACGTCAGTCCGGCCATCGATTCCGGCGCCCGCCGCCGCAGAGCTGTGGCCTCGGAGGCGGCCAGGCCGCCGGCGTCGACGTAACCGGAGTTGATCGCCTTCGCCTGCCGCACGGCGTCGATGATTCCGAAGAACCACACGAAGGCGATGCCTAGGCCGAACAGGGGCGCCATGTGCCCACCCATGAATCCCACGCTGACCAGCCAGATGCACACGACGAACGCTCCCGCGATCTTGAACGCGCGCTGATAAAGACCGAGGTACAGATGGCCGAGCCCCGGAAAGATCGCCGAGAGAACTCCGGCGAGTCCCGGTGACTTCTTCTCGACGACGAGCAAGGGACCGGTCGCAGTCGTCGGCGCCGCGCTCGGCGGCGGCGGAAGTATCGCGGGGCCGGGTGTCACCGGTGGCGGCGCCGGCGCGGGAGCCTGATCGCGGTTGTCTTCCATTTCGTCTTCTCCTCTTGGCGTCATGCGCGCCAGGTCGTGATCGTCGTTTCTTTCTCTCTAAACGCACCGCGCCCGTCCCGGTTCCGTGGACGTTCGGCCGGACGTTCTTTCGATCCCGATGATTTCCAGATCAGCGCGACGGCGTTCGACAGGGCGGCGCGTCCGTATCCTCCGGCGCGACCCTTCCACGCCTGGAACGTGCGCGAGACCTTCTCTTGCAGCGCGCCGAGACGATCCGTCAGCGAGCTCTCGGCGACGGTAACCGCCGCGCGGGTGTTCTCACCGAGCTGGCCGGCCCCGACTCGCCGCGCCAGGTCGGCCGGGTTGAACCCCAGGAGCATGACGACGACCGCGGCCGCATAGGCGAGCGCGATCGCCGCCTTCGGATCGAGCAGCCACCGCCAAAGGCTCTTCTCCTTTGCGGGACGATTCACGGCGAGGCGCGCCGCGAGCCATGGGGGCGGGATCGGCTGCGCGAGATCGCGCGCCGTCAGGAGAGTCGCGGCGGCCTCCGAGCATCCCGCGCAACGCGAAAGGTGGCTCGACAGACGGCGCTGTTCCTCATCGGAGAGCTCGTTCTCGACCGCGAGCGGAAGCAGCCGCTCCGCGCCTTCGCACGACACGGTGGTTCGCGGAATGTCGAGCAGAACTTTCCGGAGAGATGCCGGAAGGAGGGGTGCGACGAGTCCGGCCACCATTCCCTGCGCGGCGTCCACGTCCGCTCCGAGCGAGCGGCACGCCGCGCACTCGCGGGCGTGACGACGCGCCTCTTCGGGCGATCCTCCCGCGAGAAACAGGCGTTCGAGCTCGCCGCAGCTCACAACACGCCTCCGGCGGCGAGCGCCAGCGTCTGAAAGGCGCTGGCAGCTCCGCGCCGCTCGTGGCGCTCGCGAATTCGCCGCGCGACTTCCGCCCGCGCCCGAAAGAGCCGAGACTTGACCGTTCCGTCGGGCAGGTCGAGGACCTTGCCGATTTCCTCGTAGGCGAGTCCATCGAGATCGCGCAGCACGAGTATCTCGGCGAGGTCTTCGGGAATTTCGGCCAGAGCCCAGAAGAGAAGTTTCGTTCGTTCCTTCTTGAGCGCCTCGGCGGCCGGATCGTCGTCCGACTTCAAGAGTGGAAGAACCGCGTCATCGCTGACGAAGCGGAACGACTTCTCGCGCTTGCGCCGGCGATAGCGGTCGATGCAGAGATTTCGCGAGAGAGAGAGCAGCCACGCCACGAGCGGAAAGCTTCCGTCGTAACGGTGGAGGTTCTCGAAGATCTTCAAGAAGATCTCCTGCGAGAGCTCCTCCGCGTCCTCGCGGTTCAGGGTGAAGTGGTACGCCACCGAATAGACTTTCTGGCCGAAGCCGTCGACGAGCTCTCTCCACGAGTCGTCCTCCCCCTGCCGGCAACGGTCGACCAGGGCTTTTTCTTCTGCGCTCAACGCTTCCTCTCGCCCTAAGAAACGCAGGTCCCGGCGGAAAGTTCGGTGCCCGGCCGGGCCCCCCGACTGATTTAAAAGGATTTGGCCGTCGCGATGGCGAGCGACCGCACCTTTTCGGCAAAGAGCGAGTACCCGAGCAGCTTGTAGCAGAGTTTGGCAACCAGGAAATCCGGCGCCCGGTTGCCGGCCAGCGGGGCGTGCTCGACGACGTCGGCGCCGACGATGGTCCGCTCGGCAGCGACGCGACGAAGGATCTCGAGGGCGTCCTCCCACGTTCCGCCGCCCGGTTCGGGCGTCCCGGTGCCGGGAACGAGGGACCCATCGAAGAAGTCCACGTCGAACGTCACGTAGACGCGGTCGGTCAACCGCAGCAGCGCCTCCGGAATCCAGTCGTCGAAAAACGGCAACCGTCGGTTCGAAACGATCAAGAGTCCCTTCTGGCGCGCGAAGTCGATCTCCTCGCGCGAGATCGAGCGAATGCCGACGTGCACGGTTGGAATCCCGAGCTCGACGAAACGCCGGGCGGCGCATGCATGGGAGTACTTGTCTCCCTCGTACTCGTCGCGGAGGTCGCCGTGCGCGTCGAAGTGCAGGACCGAGAGATCGGGATAGCGCGATTGATGGGCGCGGATCGGCCCCGCGGCGATCGCGTGCTCGCCGCCGAGCGTCAGGACGAAGCGCGGTTGCGCGAGGAGCTCGGAGACGACCCCCTCGAGCGCGCGTACCGCCGATTCCGGCTCCATCCGGTCCGGCAGCCACGGCGGGAGTGTGTGAATCCCCACACGCGAGACTTCTTCGTCGAGCTCGTCGTCGTAGAGCTCGACGTAGCGCGAAGCCTCGATGATCGCAGCGGGCCCGTTTCGGGTCCCCACGCCGTACGAGACCGTTCGCTCATACGGCACCGGAAGGACCACGACGCGGCTACCGTCGAGGGTGTTCTCGTCCTCGGGGATGCCGAGGAAGTTCGTGGAGAGGAACATGGCCGGATCTTAGCTGACCGGTCGAACGCGTCCTCGTCCCCCGCGACGACGCCGCCGCCGGGGACGCGGAGGAGCTGCCGTCTCCAGGAATCTCGCCCTCGCGACGCGAGCGCGTCCTTCGAGAGCCCTCCACTCACGTACGAGCTCCTCCCCGCGGCCGGTTGCCATGGCGTTCAGCTCGAAGAGATCGAGCGCGACGGGGAACGCTTCGCGAAACGCGATTCGCCGTGTCGCCATCTGCCCGTCGGGGCGGTGCGAGAGCTTCCCCACGGTCGCGAGCGCCTGCTTGATCCTGTGGGAGACGGCGTTCGGCAACGCCATCTGTATCGCGACGGGCGTCACGATCTCCTCGAGCATTACGACGAGCCGCCCCGGATCGGGATCGGCGGAAATCCGCATCGCGTTCAAGCGCGAACGAACTACGGGCAGAAACAACAGCGAGAACAGGACCGCGTCGTCGAACTCACGACCGCGCCGGCGCTCCGCGTCGAGGACGTCGAGGAGCGCCCAGAAGAGATGCCCCGCGCCCTGCGGATGATCCGGATCGATCTCCCGGAGGACCGACGCGAGCTCGGACAACAGAACGTCGAGCAAGCCGACCTCCCGCAGAAGCAGGAACGTCGGCAGCGCATGCCCGCCGCGGAGCATCTGCGACATCTCCTCCGTCACGCGCGGCGGAGCGGACTTTGCGATCTCCTTGCGATGGTCGAGGATTGCCTCGTACGCATCGGGCGTGATCGCGAACCCGAGCCGACTCGCGAACTCGACAGCGCGCATCATGCGAACCGGATCCTCGCGGAAGCGGATGTCCGGATCGCCGATCGTTCGAATCAAGCCGGCGTCGAGGTCGTCGAGGCCGCCGACGTAGTCGATCACGGAGTAGTCCGCGATGTTGTAGAAGAGGCCGTTGATCGTGATGTCGCGGCGCAGGGCATCCTCGCGCGCGGTACCGAAAACGTTGTCGGAGGTCATCAGGAGCTCGGGCGCTTCCGGGTCGAGCGGCTCGGGGCGGCGGCGGAAGGTCGCAACCTCGATCACCTTCCCGTGGGGAAAGAGGATGTGCGCGAGACGAAATCGCCTTCCAATCAGCCGGCAATTGCGAAAGAGCCGTCGCACCGCCTGGGGATGTGCATCGGTTCCGATGTCGAAGTCCTTCGGAGTACGACCGAGCAGGAGGTCCCGTACGCTCCCACCGACCAGATAGGCCTTGTATCCCGCGCTCTTCAATCGATACAGGACCTTCAGCGCATCCGGATCGATCCGGCTGCGCGAGATGGGATGCTCACTGCGCGGTCGGATGCGGGGCAGGACTCGTTCGGAAACGTCGCCGCCCGCTTCGACCGGGCGCGACGTCATTGCTGTGGTTTCGGGATCCAGCGGTCAGCTCTCCGGTGGGCGCTCGAGCTCACGGCGAAGCGCCCCGTTGGCGGCTGCGGATGGCCGGGGACGAAGCCGCTCACCCCTCCGGCGTCTTATCCGCACCCAAAGAGCATTCTAGCTCAACTGCCTGAATGAATTGAGGTTTTGACTTTCTTCGCGGCTCTGCGAAAGAATACGCCGGCTTTTCTCACGAGTCCACGAGGAGGGTTCGAGAATGAAATCGCGCGCGCTCCTGGCGAGTCTACTGGCCGCCGCTGTGGCTCTGCCGATCGCCTGTCGTCGCGGCGTGGGCGACGAAATCCTGATCGGCGAGTACGGGTCGCTCACCGGAACGACCGCGACTTTCGGTCAATCCACGAACAACGCCATCCAATTGGCCTTCGACGAGATCAACGCCGCCGGCGGCGTCCTCGGCAAGAAGGTCCGGGTCGCCGTCGAGGACGACCAGTCGAAGCCCGAAGAGGCCGCGACGGCGGTCACGAAGCTCATCAACCAGAACCACGTGGTCGCGATGCTCGGGGAGGTCTCCTCTTCCCGGTCGCTCGCCGCCGCGCCGATCTGCCAGGCGAACGGCGTGCCGATGATCTCTCCATCCTCGACCAATCCGCGCGTGACGCAAGTCGGCGACTACATCTTCCGCGTCTGCTTCATCGATCCGTTCCAGGCCGAGGTCGGCGCGCGAATCGCCTGGGAAATCCTTCACCTGAAGAGGGTCGCGATCCTCTCCGACGTCCGCAACGATTACTCCGTAGGACTTCAGACGTTCTTCCGCCAAACCTTCAAGGGGTTCGGCGGCGAGATCGTCGCCGAGCAGTCGTACAGCGAGGGCGACTCCGATTTTCGGGCGCAGTTGACACAGATCAAGTCCGCCAACCCGGAGGGGATCTACGTCCCCGGGTATTACACGGAGGTCGCCACGATCGCGCGGCAGGCCCGTGAGCTCGGCATCACTGTGCCGCTGATGGGCGGCGACGGCTGGGATTCTCCGCGGCTCTGGGAGATCGGGGGAGAAGCGTTGAATGGGTGCTATTTCTCGAACCATTACTCGGTCGATGACCCGTCGCCCGCCGTCCAGAAGTTCGTCGCCGACTACAAGAAGAAGTACAACCAGACTCCCGATGCGCTCGCGGCCCTCGGCTACGATTCTGCGCGGATTCTCGCCGACGCCATGACTCGAGCCGGCACGACGAAAGGCGACAAGGTGCGGGACGCGCTCGCCGCCACCAAGGACTTCAAGGGGGTCACGGGCACGATCACGATCAACCGGGAGCGCAACGCGGTCAAGCCGGCCGTCGTCTTGAAGATCGAGAACGGAAAGTTCGTTTACGTAACTACGGTCAAACCGACCGGAACCTAGGGCCGGCGAAGGCGAAAGGCCGGTTGGCTCCGGGCTGCGAGCTGCGAGCTGAGAGCTGACAGCTCCTCCCGATGAGCACCTTCTTCCAACAAATCGTCAACGGGATCTCTCTCGGGTCGATCTATGCCCTGATCGCGCTCGGATACACGATGGTTTACGGCGTGCTGCGCCTGATCAACTTCGCGCAC
>DASXTN010000175.1:0-1599 GCA_036505435.1 Thermoanaerobaculia bacterium
CGGTGCGCCGGGAATCGGCAAGACCCGGCTGCTCGAGGAGATCGAGAACCTGGCCAAGGCTCGCAAGATCCGGGTGCTCCACGGTCGTTTCGTCGAGCAGGACCGGTCGTTCTCCTACCAGGGATTCTGCGAGGTCATCCAAGAATACTTCCGGTTGAAAGAGACCGGAAGCTCTGCTGGCGATCACCCGGACCTCTCCGATCTCGCGCCGGACTTGGTCTCGATCTTTCCAGTCCTCTCCGAGGTGAGCGAAATCCGCTCCGCGACGGCCGATTCGAAGCTCGCCGCGGTCGGCGAGCCGCGGAAGGCGGAAGACCGCACCTACGTCTACGAGCTGCTCGCCCGGACGATCACGCGGCTGGCCGCCGGCAAGCCGCTTTTGCTGGTCTTCGAGAACCTTCACGGCGCCGAGATGTCGCTCGAAGCCCTGCGCTACGTTGTCCGCCGCCTCGGGCCGACCCCGACGTTGATCGCGGGGACCTACCGCCAGACCGAGGTGGACAAGCGTCACCCACTCGTCCAGATGCTCGAAGGCTTCCGTGACGATCGCCGGTTCGCTTCGATCACGCTCGGTCCGTTCACTCCCTCGGAGCACCGCCTATTCGTCGAATCCGTCGTCGGCAGCTCGCGTTTGACGGAGAGCCTCGCGAAGCGGCTCTTCGACGCGACCGAGGCGAATCCCTTCTTCACGAAGGAGCTCGTCCGTTCGCTCGTCGAGTCGGGGGGGATCGCGCGCGACGATAGCGGTGCATGGACCCTCTCGGGCGAGATGGCGATCTCCTCGGAAGCTCTCCCGGCAACGATTCAGCAGACCGTCGAGAAGCGGATCGAAAGGCTGCCGGGTGATCTCCGCGAGGTCCTTTCCATCGCATCCGTTATCGGCAAGTCTTTCGAATTTCGAGACCTGGAGCTCCTGGCGGAAGACAGGGGAGACGTAGACGAGATCGTCGAGCGGTTGGTCCGCGAAGGCTTGATCGAGGAGGAGCGCGAGTCGCGCGGCGACCGGCTAACCTTCTCGAGCGGGATCGTGCGCGACGTCCTCTACGGCGCGCTCTCCCGCCGCAAGCGAAAGTCGCTGCATCGAAAGTACGCCGAGCAACTCGAGAAACGGCATGCCGGCAGGCTCGACCGCATCTCCCGACAGCTCGTCCACCATTTTTCCGAGGGCGACGTCCCCGAGAAGACAGTCCGCTACGGCCTCGAAGTCGCGAAGAAGTCTCTCGACGCGTTTAGCGCGGAAGAGACGGTCCACGTGATCAAGAGGGTCCTCGAGTTCCTCGAGGACGAGGAGTGGGTGGGCGATCGGTCTGCCGAAGGAGAGGCGCGAATGCTTCTCGCTTCGGCGCACCGCCAGCTCGGCAATCTCGAGACGGCGCTCCGGGAGGCCGAGCTCGGAGTCCAAATTTTCGAGCGGGAGAGAGACGCGCACCGCGCGGTCCGCGCGATCTTGCTGGCGGCGGAGACCGCCTGGCAGGGGCGGAAGGTGGAGGAGACCCGACGCTGGCTCGCGCAGGGGATCGACGCTGCGCGGGCGGTCCGGGACGATGAGTCGCTCTCCAAGCTCCTCTCGCTCGGCGCGACGGTCGCGAACCTTCGCGG
>DASXTN010000176.1:0-1552 GCA_036505435.1 Thermoanaerobaculia bacterium
CCGGCATGGAGGTGATTTACTCGGGGTTGCGTCAGACCCCCGAGCAGATCGCCACCGCGGCCGTTCAGGAGGACGTGGACGTCGTCGGCCTGTCGATCCTCTCCGGCGCGCACAACGTCCTCTTCCCCGAGATCCTTCGACTTCTGAAGGAGAAGGGCGGAGAAGATATCGCGGTGCTGGCCGGTGGCATCATCCCGGACAAAGACATCGCTCCCCTGAAGGCTCTCGGCATCCGCGAGATTTTTCTCCCGGGCACGCCGACCCAGACTCTGGTCGACTTCATCAAGAGAGAGGTCGCGGAGCGCGTCGGCGGGTGACGGAAGTCCTCGAGACTCGCGTCGACATTTCCTCGAAGGAGTTCTGCGAGCGGCGTTCCGCGATGGAAGCGCTCGTCTCGAAACTCCGAGAGGAGCTCGAAACCGCGCGGCGGGGTGGATCCGGGCGCGAGCGCCATGCCGAGCAGAAGAAGATGTTCGTGCGCGACCGGGTGGATGCGCTCCTCGACCCGGGCTCACCTTTTCTGGAGCTCTCGCCGCTCGCCGCGCACGGCATGTACGACGGCGAGGCGCCCGGCGCGGGACTCGTCACCGGCATCGGCCGCGTCTCCGGCCGCGAGGTCATCGTCATCGCGAACGACGCGACGGTGAAGGGCGGTACCTACTACCCGATCACCGTCAAGAAGCACCTCCGCGCGCAAGAGGTCGCCTTCGAGAACCGGCTGCCTTGCGTCTACCTGGTGGATTCCGGCGGCGCCTTCCTGCCGCTCCAGGCCGACGTCTTCCCCGACCGGGAGCACTTCGGCCGCATTTTCTACAACCAGGCCCGGATGTCCGCGGCGCGAATCCCGCAGGTCGCTGTCGTGATGGGAATGTGCACGGCGGGAGGGGCCTACGTCCCTGCCATGTCCGACGAGGCCGTCATCGTCAAGGGCACGGGGACCATCTTCCTGGCCGGGCCACCACTCGTGAAAGCTGCCACAGGCGAAGAGGTGACCGCCGAGGACCTCGGCGGCGCCGACGTCCACACGCGGGTCTCCGGGGTTGCGGATCACTTCGCCGATGACGACGCCCACGCGCTCGAAATCGCGCGATCGATCATCGCGAATCTCGGGGGAGCGAAAACGCTGCCTGCGGATCGAGCGGAGCCGGAAGAACCGCTCTACGACGGTCGCGACATCTACGGAATACTGCCGCGCGACGTGCGCAAGCCCTACGACGTCCGAGAGGTCATTGCGCGGCTCGTGGACGGCTCACGCTTCCAAGAGTTCAAGGCGCGTTACGGCAACACACTCGTCTGCGGGTTCGGGCGGATCTCCGGGTTTCTCATCGGGCTCGTCGCGAACAATGGAATTCTCTTTTCGGAATCGGCGCTCAAAGCTACGCACTTCATCCAGATGTGTGCGCGGCGGAGGATCCCGCTCCTTTTTCTCCAGAACATCACCGGGTTCATGGTCGGCAAGGAGTACGAGCGCGGGGGCATAGCCAAGGACGGCGCGAAGATGGTCCATGCCGTCGCGAATGCCGCGGTCCCGAAGTTCACGGTGATCATCGGC
>DASXTN010000177.1:0-4138 GCA_036505435.1 Thermoanaerobaculia bacterium
GCGGGGTTCGTGATCGCCTGCCGCTTCGCGATCTGGCCGACGAGCCTCTCGCCGTCCTCCGTGAACGCGACGATCGACGGCGTCGTTCGGCTCCCCTCGCGATTTGCGAGGACCTGCGGCGCGGCGCCTTCGACGACCGCGACGCAGCAGTTCGTCGTCCCGAGATCGATCCCGAGGATCTTTCCCACGTCAATCGTCCGATTCTTCTGTTTCGTTGCGGTTAGTGGTGTCGCCCGGGCGGACCGCCACTTTCACGAGTGCGGGCCGGATCAAACGATCGCCGAGCGCGTAGCCCTTGCGCAAGACATCCAGAACGGTGTTCGCCGGTTCGTTCGATTCTTCCGTCGCGACGGCCTCGTGGCGGTTCGGATCGAAGGGCCCAGCCGTCTCGACCTCTCGTAGCCCGTGCTTGCGCCAGAGGTCGGCCAGTTGGCGATGGATCAGCAGAATTCCCTGGCCGAAGTCGCTCTGAAGGTCCGCGGAGCTCGCGTGTGCGAGAGCGCTCTCGAAGCTGTCCACGACCGGAAGGAACTCCCGGGCGAGATCGGCAAGCGCGACGCGACGCGCTTCGTTCTTCTCCCGCTCGCTCCTCTTGCGTAGGTTGTCGAACTCGGCGAGCTTCCGGAGGTGGCGGTCCTTCAAGTCCTCGAGGTCGTGCTGTACGGACCGGAGCTTTTCCTCCGCCGCGGCGATCGCCGAGCGCTCTTCCTCCGCGAGCGCCGCATCGAGTGATTCGCCGGTATCCTCGACCAGGATCCGATCCTCGTCGACCGAGTCGGCGTCGTCCTGCCGGTCGCGATCATTCATGGGGAGACTCCCGCCGGCTCCGCGACTCGCGATTCTCGAGTCGTTCCGTCAGAGCGCGGCTGAGCAGCTCGACGACGGGAATGACCCGGGGATACTCCCGGCGCGCCGGGCCGATCACGCCGAGCATCCCGGTCAGTGTCTCTCCCGCACCGAAGGAGGTCAAGACCGCCGACAGGCGCGGGTCGGAGGCGAGGCTCGCCTCCGATCCGAGAACGACGCATGTTTCCTTGGCATCGAGGTAGCGGGTGACGAGATCGAGCAGGCGGGCCTTCTCGTCGAAGGCGCGGAAGATCCGCTTCAGGCTCTCGACGTCGGAGAACTCCGGTTTGTCGAAGAGCTTCGAGGCGCCCTCGACGTAGACGAGCTCCTCGCCGTCATCACGATCGAGCGCGAGCCGCGCGAGGTCGATGGCCCGGCCGAGAATCCGGTCGCAGGCCGCTTTCTCCTCGGCCATCTCGGCAACCAGCCGCCGACGGACGTCGTGCAGAGTCAAGCCCGCGTACTCCTTCGTGATGCGTTCGCTCGCGGCGTCGAGCTCGGCCGCCGTGTAGCCGCCGACCGTCTCGATGACCCGCGAGAGCACGACGTCCGGTTCATTCACCTGGACGACGAGCACTTTGCCCGGCGCGACCGAGAGAAACCGCAGGCTCTTCAAGACGGTGTGCAGAGCGTCGGGGGCGATGACGAATCCGACCTCGCCCGAGAGCCGGGAGAGCAGCCGGGATGTGGTCTGGAAGAGCCCGGTCACTCCGGGCCCGGCAGACGCCAAGTCCGAGTCCACTCTTTCTCGCACCCCTTCGTTGATTCGCCGGTGCCGGACGAGCTCGTCGATGTAGAGCCGGTACGCGCGGTCGGTCGGCACCCGTCCTGCGGAAGTGTGCGGCTGAGCGAGATATCCGCCGTCGGTCAGGTCCGCCATGATGTTGCGGATCGAAGCTGGTGAAAGGTGGAAGCGCTGAGACTTGAACAGGGCTCGGGAGGACACGGGTCTGCCCGTATCCACGTGGACGCGGATGATCTCCTTCAGGATCGCCCGGCTGCGGATATCGAGAGTGCTCATGGCTCCCTTTGGCACTCTCTCACGGAGAGTGCCAGGTCCCTAAGGTACGGTTTCGAGGTTCAAAGTTCAAGGTTCAAGGTGGAGACCGAACCGATAAATGTTGCTCGAGAAACACCTTAGACTCCGCGCGTGCCACGAGATCTCATGAAGACGAGCGTGCTGCTCTTCGGCCCCGGCCGCGCGGGCCGTGCCTTCGCGAGATCCTGGACTTCGGCCGGAGGATCGATCGTCATCGTCGCGCGGAAGCCCGGGAAGGCGCGGGCATTCGTTCGCAGTTGCCGAGGGGTGAAAGTCGTCGCGCTTCGCGCGATTTCGCGGCTCGCCGCCGACGTGGTGGTGATCTCCGTTCCCGACGACGCGATCGCGTCACTCGCCGCCCGGCTCGCCCGCCGGATCACGTGTCGTTTCGCCTTCCATTTCTCGGGCGCTCTCGGAAGCCTCGAGCTCGCGCCCTTCTCTTCCGGCGGAACCAGCCTCGGGTCGCTTCACCCGCTTCGCGCCTTCAGCGGCTCTCCCGAGGACGACTGGAACGGCGCGTTCGTTGCGGTGGAAGGGGATGAAACCGCGGCGAGGATGGGCTTCCGGCTGTGTCACGCCATTGGAGCCCGGCCGCGACGGCTGCCGGCCTCCGGCAAGCCGCTCTACCACGCTGCGGCGACGCTTGCCGCCGCGGGTTCTGCCTCTCTCCTTTCTTTCGCCGCTCGCCTCTGGGCGGAAGCGGGACTCGACCAGGAAGAGGGACGCGTGGCGCTCGCCGCGCTCGCGACGAGTGCGATCGACGCCGTGTCGAGGCTCCCGTTCGAGCGGGCCGTGACGGGCCCCGTCGCCCGGAGAGACATCGAAACGGTCCGGCTGCACCGCGAGGTGTTGGCGCCAAAACCGGAGGTCGCCCGTCTCTACGCCCTTCTCGCGGCGGAGACCCTTCGCCGAACGCCGGGAGCCGGCCGCGGAGAAGAAATTGCCGGGCTTCTCGGGCTCGAAGAGAGCGACGGGCCCTCGTTTCCCCGTCGAGTTGCCAAAGAATCGGGCAATCGGCGCCGAAAGGGCTGACCCGCCGAGCGGAACGAGTCGTGTCGGGCCCCGGCGATGGGGACTTCGCGGTGCTAAAATCCCGGGGCGGGAGCACTCCCGCCCGACCGAAATGGTGTTCTTCAACTACGCCACGATGCAGATGGCGGCCAAGATCGTTTATTACGGTCCGGGCCTCTGCGGAAAGACCACGAACCTCCATCACATCTACGGACGCACGGCGCCGGATTCGCGCGGAGAGATGGTCTCGCTCGAGACCGAGACCGACCGGACGTTGTTCTTCGACCTGCTCCCGCTCGACGTGGGTGTGATCAGCGGCTTCAAAACGCGCGTTCAGCTCTACACGGTTCCAGGGCAGGTCTTCTACAACACGACCCGCAAGCTCGTCCTGAAGGGCGTCGACGGAATCGTCTTCGTCGCCGATTCGCAACGGGCGATGCGGGAGGCGAATCTCGAGAGCTTCACGAATCTGCGCGCGAATCTCGCGGAGATCGGACTCAACTTAGACGAGATTCCCTTCGTGCTCCAGTACAACAAGCGCGACCTTTCGACCATCCTCACCTTAGACGAGCTCGAAGCAGATTTGAACCGGGATCGGACGAGCGAGAGCTACGAGGCGAGCGCCATCCTGGGGCAGGGCGTCTTCGAAACCCTCAAGGCGATTTCGCGGATCACGCTGCGATCGCTGAAAAAGAGAATGCTCGGCGAGGATCGCCCATCCAAAACGGCGATTCCTCTTGCACCGCCCCCGAAACCCGAGGCCCGTCGGGCTCCTCCTTCCGAAGCAACCCGGCCGGCCTTCGTGGAGGAGACGAAGTCGCCGGCAGAGCTCGCGCGCGAGACGCCCACCTTTCCTCCTCCCGAGCTCGCCCCGGGCCGCCCGACCCCGGGCCAGGCTGAGGTTCCCGCGGAGATCGAGTTCGATTACGGCGAGAAGCCGGCTCCCCTCGCCGGCCCGCATCCCAGCGCCGAAGCGAGCGAAGATATTGCCGAGGTTTCGTTCGCCGAAAGCGGTGAGCCCGCACAGTCTGCGGAGGCCGGAGTCAAGCACGTTCGGGTTGGCTCGAACGTCGACATCCTGGCCGAACTCGAACGACTGCGAAAGAACGCGACCTCGCTCTCTCCGGCGCTCCGGCCTTCGCGCCGGGCGGCTTCCGGCATCTCCGTCGACGACCTGCTCGCGAACAGCCTGAACCATCGCAAGGAGGTGAGCCGGGTCTTCGAGCTCGAGGTCCCCCGACG
>DASXTN010000178.1:0-4495 GCA_036505435.1 Thermoanaerobaculia bacterium
TGGCTCCCGTGGACCACCGCTCACGCGCTCTTCACGCCCTCGGGCGAATGGAGAACACCGAAGCTTCGTTTCTTCGTGCCCGGTACTTCGAGCTCATGCAGGCGCAGCCAGAGAGCATCCGGCCGCTGCGCGACTGGGTCTCGTGGCTGGAGGAACGGGGCGATCTGGAGGGTTCCAGGGAGGCCGTTCGCAAGTGGCTCGAGATCCGAGGCGGGAAGCATGACCTCACGTGGGCAGCCGCGGTCGAGATGGACGCCGGACTTCTCGAGAAGCAGGGCAAGCTGCGAGCAGCGTGGGAGACAATCCGGCCGGCGCTGCAGACCGGCAAGTCCAACGTCCTGGAGCGAGCCGCGTCGATCCTCACCGCTCAGGAGAAATTCGACGAGGCCCTCGACCTGGCGCGACAAAACGTGGCCCGGTATCCCGAAGGAGAAGAGGGGTATGCAGCCGTCGTCCGAGTGCTCTGGCGGCTCAACCAGCCCGCCGAAGCGGCGGAAACTCTCGCCCGAAGCCACAAGCTCAACGAAGGCGCGTGGTCGCATACATCCGCAGGGGTCTTCGGGGAGGTCTTCTCGGCGCGATCCTCCGAAGATGCGGAGAGAGCGTTCGACGCCCTCCTCGAGAAGCATCTCCCGCCACTCGACCTCGCCAACTTTGCGAAGCAGATCGGAAAGAAGGGGAACCGCGAACTCGCTTTCCGATTCCTTTCGCGTCTCCAGGGCACCCCCCCGGAGACCGCTGCGATCCGGTTGTGGGCGTACGACGAGCTGAAAGAGGTTCAGGGCGCCGAGAAGGCGCTGTCGTGGCTCCGAACCACTTTCACGCCCGGCGTTCAGTCCGGAGTCGTCCTCTTCCAGAACCAGCGGTACGACCTGCTCTGGGAGATGTTCGCGAGCGGCGGACCGCAGAAAGACGACTCAATGCAGCTAATCCGAGCCGCCGCGCTGCTCCACACGGGAAAGGAAACGGACCCGAGGCGAGAGCAGTTGATCTCATATTTTGAGAGCCGTCCACGCACCGGCTTTGTCGTCTACGGCCTCTATCTGCTGGGAAAGGCGGACCGGAAGGAACTCCTGGCTGAATTCAAGGAGTCGAACTACGCGACTAACGTCGGCTGGGCTCTTGGCCTCAAAGCCGCCAGCGAAGGCCACGCCGAGGAGGCCTCCGACTGGTTGCAGGTTTCCGTCGAGACGGGGCTCAATAAGGTCCCGCCCCATGCCTGGGCACACGAGATGCTTCTTCGGTGGCGACAGGCCGAGAAGTTGCTCGCCGACGTCGATCTTCTGGCTACGCCGCAGCCGTGAGAAGGCGGCGATGACCCATGCCGCGCCGACGCCCAGAACGGCGGGCGTGAATGGTGTCGCCAGTGGCGAATTTCGCTCGTCAGATTACGCCGTCCGACTTCTCGCGCGCCGGAACGCGCGTCGCAGAACGCCGGCCGCGAGAGGAATCTTGTAGGCGTTCCCGGACATCAGGCGCGCATTCTCGAATTCCGCCGTTGCGGCGGCGGTCACCGTCTCGTCGAAGATCGTCTTTCCACGCAGCTCTGCTTCCGCCTTTCTCGCGCGATACCGGCGCGGCGAGACGCCGGCGAAGGTGAGTCTCTCCCGACGGATCTGTGAACGCGGATTGCATAGAATCTGTATTTTTTCTATGCTTAAGGCATGAGAACGACCCTAGATCTCCCTGAAGAAACTCTCGAAAACGCTCGGCGCGCGGCAAACCTACGAACGAAGCGCGAGACGGTCATCGCGGGACTCGAGGAGCTCATTCGCAAATCGAAGCGGGAGGAATTGCGCGGCCTGCCGGGCAAGATTCGGCTCAACGTCGACATATCGCGATCTCGTGAGCGCCGGCGGGCGTGAGCCTATCGGTCGTCGACACGTCTGCTTGGATCAGCTTTCTGCACGGGGACGCCGCGGCGATTCGGCGGATTGACCCCCTTCTCGCCGACGGAACCGCTGCTATCACCGGGCCAATCTTGGCGGAGGTTCTTTCCGGAGCCGGCTCCCGCGCCGAGTTCGAGTATCTGAGAGAGCTGCTCACCGGACTCGAACGCCTGCCCGATCCGCCCGAGCTCTGGGACCGAATCGCGGAGGCCCGGTACGCTCTCGCCCGCAAGGGACATCAAGCGTCGCTGGTCGATCTCGCGATCGCGATTGGCTGTCTCGACGGCGGACACGTGCTCCTGACTCGCGATCGAGACTTTCGCCTGATCTCGCGAGTCGTTCCGCTCGAGCTCGAGGTCTTCTAGGAGCCCGACTCCGCGAGCTTCCGGATCTCCGCCTCGTCCAGTCCGTAGCGCAGCCAGTCGTTCGGCTTCGCCCCGAGCCGGTCGTAGAAGCGGATCGCGCCCTCGTTCCAGTCGAGCACGGACCATTCCAGGCGGTAGGCGTTGCGGGCCACCGCTTCCCGGGCGAGCGCGGCCATGAGCGCCTCACCGACGCCGCGGCTGCGGGCGCCCTCTGAAACCACCAGATCTTCCAGGTAGAGGAAGGGCCGCGCGCGGAACGTCGAGCCGGGCGTCTCGTAGAAGAGCGCGATCCCCTCGACTTGCCCGTCCAATTCCGCGACGAGCGCCTCCAGCTTTTCCGTATCGAAGATCCAGGAGAGAACCCGCGCCGCCTCCTGGTCGTCCGGCGGCCGGAGCTTCTCGAACCGCGCGAGCTCGCGGTCGAGCTCGACGATGCGCGTTCCGTCGTCGCGGACCGCACGGCGGATGATCAAGGACATCGCTTGAGCAACCCCCTCACCCCGACCCTCTCCCCGGGGGGAGAGGGAAAACCCCTATTTCGCGTTGATGATTTTCTCGAAATCGACTTTGCCGACGAGCTTCACCGATTCGTCGCGATCGACGTTCGCGCCCTGGCCAAGGACGAGCCGCGACGGCGAGGCAATCACGGTCACGAGCGTCGTCGGGTTCCCCGCAGACCGATCCGTGACGGCAAAGGCGGTCAACCCCGAGATCTTGAGCTCGCGGGTCTCGACGTTCGGGGCACGCGACGCCTCCGCGACCGCCTTTCGAATCGAACCGACCAAATCCTTTCCCGCCCCGTAGTCCTGCACGACCAGCCGGAACTGCTTGACAGAGGTTTCGCTCTCGATCCGCTGAAAGAACCGCGACACCTCGGTGTATGTCCCGATCTCGTTTTCATCGCTGTCGGGCAGTGGATCGCGCGGCGAGGCGGCGTAGCCCGGAAGCTCCGCCGGAAGCCCGTCACGCAACGAAAGCGGCCAGACAGCCTTCCCGGGCAGGGCGAAGATTGCGGCAGCGGAGAAGGTGACGGCGAACGCGAGACGCACCGTAAGTCTCACAGGGAAAGGATAACGCCGAACGGCACGATTCTTGATCCTTCGATGCTCTTCAGGGCCGCGGCACGGGTGAAAGGAGGCCGCAGTGAAGCCGTTCGCAATGTTTCTCGCTGTCGCGATCGCCGCCTTCGCCACGATCGCCGCGTCCCAGGAAGCGGGCTCGAAATCGAGTCCCGGGGCGACGAAACCCATTACCGTGAGCGGTGAGATCGTGCAATACGACGCCGGTAAGGCGATCGTTCTCCGACAGGCCGACGATGCCGTCGTTCGCTACGCGCTCTCCCCGACGCTCGTCGTCCCCCTCGACGTCCAGATCGGGCGACGCGTCCTGGTCGTCGCCGAAGCGGGCGCGGATGGAATCGTCCGTGTCACCCGCATCACCAACCTGCCCGCCGAGGGCGCCACTGCCGGAACACAGACCACGCAGACGACCACCGCCTATACCCACGAAACGGCGAAGCCCGCCGAAACGAAAATCGTGACGGTGACGGGCGACGTCGTGCGATACGAAGCGGGAAAAACGATCGTCGTGCGCAACACGCAAGGGCGAGAGGTGACCTATACGATCGCGCCGCAGGTCTCGGCGCCGGCAGACGTAGTCATCGGACGTCGGGTTTCCATCGTGACGGAACCTTCGAGCTCGGGCCCGGTGCTCGTAACGAGAATCATCACGGAGACCATGAGCCCGCAAGAGACGGTCCAGATGAAAACCGAGAAGACGGAGACCGCGCCATCCGGGATCGAGACGAAAACCCAGATCACCAGCGTGTACGGGACGGTGAGCGCATACGAACCGGGCCGCTCGATCACGCTGCTGCGCCCGAACGCGACGACCGTCACCTACACGATCGACCCGAGCTCGAGCGTTCCCTCGAGCCTCGCCACCGGCCGGAAAGTCGTCATTCGAACGATCACCCGGCCGGGACTCGAGCGGCCGATCGTGCGAAAAGTGACGTACTCGAAGTCGACGAAGAAGACGAAGACGGTCGAGTAAGCGGCGCATCCAACGCCCTCACCCCGACCCTCTCCCAGAGGGAGAAGTAAGGCCCTTCGGCTCGGCGGTAGACTCTCCGACGGCATTCGATGGACGAAGTCTCGCGCGCGCGAATCCGCGTCTTTTTGAACGACCCGGCCGCGCGCGGGCAACATATCGTCGCTTCCGATCCGCCGCTCGACACCGAGC
>DASXTN010000179.1:0-7990 GCA_036505435.1 Thermoanaerobaculia bacterium
TTCGCCGGAGTCTTGACCGAGCTCGGCCTGCCGCGCTCGGAGTTCCTGCCGGCGCTTCTGTCCTTCAACCTCGGGGTCGAAGCGGGACAGCTGACGGTGATCGGAATCGCGCTCGCTCTTTTCGGCCTTCCCTTCCGGGACAAGCAGTGGTACCGGTCGCGGATCGTGGTGCCCGCGTCGATCGCGATCGCGGCCGTGGGGTTCTACTGGTCCGTGCAGCGGGTCCTGGTCCGCTAGCGGAGAGTCGAGAGCGGGTCGTGAACCCGCACTCCGGGAAATCCCACGAAATCGCGGTCGTGCGTCCAGATCTCGGTCGCTCCATTGTCGAAAGCCGTGAGGGCGATCTGCAGATCGAAAATGCGTGGGCCCGTCACGTTGAGGTCGACGGCGAGCTGCACGAGTCGCGTCCAGAACGGCTCCCGAGGCATCCACAGGGTTCCCGGCCCTTCGATGAGCAGAGCGTCGAGGAACGCCCGAGCCGCGCTCGCCGGAGATGGACCGCCGACGGCCGCTGGGTGCGTGACCGCCATCCAGAACTCCGCTATGGACGACAGAGCGACGCCCCAACCGCGCGGGTCATCCGACGCCCTTTCGATTGCCCGCCTGGCGCCGGCGTGCTCTCGGACACCTGGCAGAAACCCGTAGACGAGGAGATTGGTGTCGAGCGCGATCACCTCTGCCCGCGGAGCCAGTCGTACATCCGCTCTCTGTTCGAAACATCGAGTCCGGCCGGAAGGCCGCCTTTCCCCGTGACCCAACGGATCTTTCGCTTCGAGGGCGATCTCTTGCTGGGAGGGTGCAGGGAATCGCGAAGCAGGAGCACCCACATTTCTTTCAAGGTTGTGCCCCGTTCGGCGGCTCTCTTCTTCCATTCGCGCAGGAGCTCGTCCGGGATCTCGACCGTGGTCTTCATATGGGAAGCAATATTACCATAAATATGGATCAGCCTGACCCGGATCGCCGCTCTCCTCAGAACGGGCTGATGAGCGTGTCGTAGTGCGCCGATCGCTCGTCGAATCGCGAGAGCAGCCGCCGCGCTTCTTCCGGAACGACCGCCTTCTCGTAGTCTTCGCCGGCGAACTGACGCACCGCGTCGAGGGACTCGAACCACAGAATCGTGACGAACTCGACGCCTTCGGGGACGTCGCGCTGGAGCAGGTGCGCGCCCCGATATCCGCGGAGCCGGCGCGCCGTGATACCGGGCAGGATCTCGGAGCGGAGGAGCGTCCCGTAGGCCGCCGCGTTCTCGCGGCTCGTCCACCCGTGCCAGATCCGGCTGATCACGACTTTCGCTATGCGCGGCCGGCCTTCGCGCGGACTGCGGCGCGCGGCTTGGCCGCCGTTCTTGCCGTCTGCGCCGGTGCCTCGAGCAGCACCTCTTTCATCGGCGGGATCGCCCCGGCGGGCTTCTCGAAGCCGCAGCCGGCGCGATCGCAGGCGAGCACCGCTCCCCCTTTGCGCTCGCGCAGGAGGAGGTACGCGTTGCCGCAGTTCGGGCACGCTTCCGGAACGGGACGCGCGTTCAGCGAGAAGTCGCAGGCGGGGTAGTTCACGCAGCCGTAGAAGGGCTTGAACCGGCCACGGCGCTCGACGATTGCGCCGCCGTCCTTCGGGCAACGGACGCCCGTATCCAGGACGGGCTTCGGCGGCTTGTAGCGGCAGGCCGGGTAGTTCGAGCACGAGACGTAGGCGCCGTAGCGGCCGTGCCGGCGTACGAGCGCACTGCCGCACTGCGGGCAGCTCTCTCCGGTCAACTCGTCCGGCCTCGCCTCGGCCTTGCCTTCGGCGATCGCGACGTTGACGACGTTGCGGCATCGCGGATAGGCCGTGCAGCCGAGAAACGCCTTTCCCGTACGGCTCTGGCGCAGTTTCATCGGAGAACCGCATTCCTCGCAGGTCGTCGACTCGAGCTCGGCCGAGTCGATCGCGTCCTCGTCCGGGTCGGGGATGTGCATCGTGAACGTGCACGCCGGATATCCGCTGCACGCGACGAACAGTCCGTTCTTCCCCATCCGCAGCTTCAGCTTCTTGCCGCACTGCGGGCATTTCTCCTCGAGGTCGGGAGGAATCGGAAGGTGGAGCCGGCGCGCCTCGGCGAGAGGAATTCCGGCCTTACTGGACACCATCTTGTCGAGCGCGCGGTCGCGGTCGCGCGTGAACTTCTCGTCGAACTCGGCGAGCGCTTTGCGCCAGGAGAGCTTCCCCTCCTCGACGTCGTCCAGACGCTCCTCCATCTTCGCGGTGTATCCGGTCTCGAAGAAATCGTCGAAGTACGGAATCAGAAGCTCGACGACGGTCCGTCCGAGGGCGCTCGGGATGAACCGCCGGTCTTTCTTACGGACGTATTCGCGGTCCTCGAGCTTGCGCATGATCTCCGCGTACGTCGAAGGCCGGCCGATTCCGTTCTCCTCGAGAAACTTCACGAGAGACGCTTCGTTGTAGCGTGGCGGCGGTTGCGTCTCTTTCCGCTCGGGCTTGACGAGAACGAGCTTCAGCATCTCGCCGGCGGTGAGCGGCGGCAACTTCGCGCCGTCTTTCTCGGCCTCCTCGTCCTCCTCGGCCGCGACGCCGTAGACCGCGAGGTAGCCGGTTGTCTTCAGCGTCGACCCCGAGGCGCGGTAGATCGCGCGACCGACTTCGATCTCGGCAGTCACCGTGTCATAGACAGCGGGCGCCATCTGCGAAGCGACGAAGCGCTCCCAGATCAGCCGGTAGAGCTTCGCCTCTTCGGACGAGAGGTTGCGGGCGACTTCGTCCGGTGGAAGAGACAAGTCGGTGGGACGAATGGCTTCGTGCGCGTCCTGCACGTCGCGCTTGCCGCGAAAGAACCGCGGCGACTCCGGCAGGACGTCCGGACCGGATCCATACCGCGCCGCGATGTGTTCGCGAACGGCGGCCAGAGCGTCGTTGGAAACGCGCGTCGAGTCGGTACGCATGTAGGTGATCAAACCGACCGTGCCACGCCCGGGGACCTCGCGGCCTTCGTAGAGCCGCTGCGCGATTTGCATCGTGCGGCGGACCGCGAAGGACAGCCGCCGCGCCGCAGCCTGCTGGAGCTGAGAGGTGATGAACGGCGGCGGTGGGTTCTTGCGGCGCTCGGAGGCATCGACCTTCGCGACGCGCCACGACGCGCGCTCCACGTCTTCGCGGACGCGAGCCGCCGCGCCCTCGGAATCCAGTCGCGGGTCGGTCCCATCGAACTTGAGTTTCTGCCCGTCGAACGCGACGAGCTTCGCGGTGAACGGAGGCGGCGTCGAGGCCTCGAGATCCGCGTCCACCGTCCAGTACTCGACCGGAACGAAGCTCTCGATCTCCTTTTCGCGCTCGCAGATGATCCGGAGCGCGACCGTCTGGACGCGCCCCGCCGAGAGCCCGCGCCAGATCTTCTTCCAAAGAAGGTCGGAGACCTCGTACCCGACCAGACGGTCGATGATCCGCCGCGCCTGCTGCGCGTCCACGAGCCGTGAGTCGATCTCTCCCGCGTCATCCATCGCGGCGAGTACCGCCTTCTTCGTGATCTCGTTGAAGCGCACCCGACGGAACGGCTTGCCCTTGGCCGATGACGCGAGGGTTTCCTTCAGATGCCAGGAGATCGCCTCTCCCTCGCGGTCCGGGTCGGCGGCGAGGTAGACGGCGTCGGCCTTCGCGGCGGCCCGCTTCAGCTCCTGGAGCGTCTTTTCCTTGCCGTGAAGGACCTCGTAGGTGGGCTCGTAGGAGCGGCCTCGGTCGACACCCAGGCCCTTCTTCGGGAGGTCGCGGACGTGCCCGTACGAGGCGACGACACGGAACTCCTTGCCCAGGAACTTCTCCAGGGTGCGCGCCTTCGCAGGCGATTCGACGATGACGACGCTCGGCATGACAGGGTGCGGGACGCTGCCACAACGGACTGCAAAGCGCAATCCGGGGCGGCTCCCGACGACTACAACAAAGCCGTATTCCCGTGAGCCGTGAGCGACTTGGGACCTGGCTCTCGAGACTCGCGACTCACTAACGTCTGGTTGTCGCGTAGCGACCGGCTTCCGCAACGACGAGTCCCGCGCCCTCGAGCTCGAAAAGCGCGGCGAGAACGGTCGCGGCGGGGAGGTCGAGGATCTGCGCGAGCTCCTCGGCCGCGAGAGATTCTTCGCGCTTGAGCGCCTCGAAGAGACGGACGGCCTCCGAAGAGAGGTCCACGGGGATCCCGGGCGATCCTGCTTCGGGAACGCGAGGTGCTCCAATCGCGGGGAAAAGCTCGGCCAGCACGTCCTCGGCGCCACGACAGAGGATCGCCCCGTCGCGCAGCAACTCGTGCGCGCCGATGGAGGTCTCCGAAAAAACGCTTCCCGGTACGGCGAACACGTCACGACCCGAGTCCGCGGCCAGGCGCGCAGTGATGAGCGAACCGCTGCGGCGCGATGCCTCCACGACCACGACTCCGGACGCGAGTCCCGCAATGATGCGGTTGCGAACCGGAAAATTCTGGGGGCGCGGCTCGGCGCCCGGTGGAAATTCCGAGACGAGAAGGTCAGTCTCCATCATTGCCTCTTTCAGACGCGCGTGCTCGCGCGGGTAGTCGACGTCCAGACCGCAACCGAGCACGGCGACCGTTCCCGCCGGACCTTGTCGCGCCGCTTCGTGAGCCGCCGCGTCCACTCCGCGGGCGAACCCCGAGACGATCGTCACCCCCGCCTGCGAGAGGTCCCGGGCGAGCCGGCTCGCCACGTCCCGTCCGTAGCGCGTCGCGTTCCTGGATCCCACGATCGCGACCGCCGGAAGCCTCAATTTCTCCAGCCGCCCGACTGCAAAGAGCAGAAACGGCGGGTCCGCGATTTCCGAGAGCGGCGGAGGGTACTCCGGATCGAAGGCCGTCACGATCCGAATTCCGGAGCTCTCGACGGAGGCAGCCCAACGCTCCGCCACGGTGTCGTCGGGACCGGCCAGGATCGCCCGAGCACGCTCCCGCGATTCGAGCCGACGTGCGAGCTCCGGCTCGGCGGTCGCAAGCAGCGCCTCGAGCCCGCCGCAATCCCGCAGCGCGGGCCAGACCCGTTGCGGGGTCAGGTGTCGTGACCGAGCCCATGAGAGCGCCGTCCTGCGGGCGAGCGAGGCGATCTGCATCTCCTGAACAATATTCTCGGCAGAAACTCGTCCGGCAAGACTCCGACCGTAGTCGGAGCCTTTCATCGTTTCTTGAGGACTACGTCGCCGGCGCGGCCGGCCTCGCGAGGTCGGGAGGCGACCGCGACGAAATTCCGCAGGCGCGAAACGCGCTTACCTATAATAGCCGCCCCCCCGCACGGGGAGCGCGAGGATGGATTGAAGAAAGCTGCGCTGATTCTCGGAGCCGTCCTGCTGGCCGTGGGTTGCGGCTCCTACGCCCGCACCGAGAAGGCGAAGACCCAGATTTCGTTCGGGAGCGAGGTGGCCCGGAAGGGACTCTGGCGGGAGGCGGCCTTCCGTTTCGAGAGAGCCGTCGAGAAGGAGCCGAAAAACGCCCGGGCGCACAACAACCTCGCCGTGGCTCTCGAGGCGAGCGGCGAGTTCGCGCGAGCGCTCACCGAGTACAAGCGCGCGCTCGAGCTCGATCCGAACGATTCCTACATCCGGCGCAACTACGCGCGATTCGCGGAGTTCTACACCTCGTACACGCGGACGACCGGAAAGGCGACCGGTGGCACTTAGACGCGTCCCCGCTCCCCCGCGCGGGGAGAGGATTGGGGTCAGGGGCGTGCTCGCGCTCGGCCTGGTTGTTCTGCTATCGGCTGTGCCGGCCTTCGCCGGCGTCACCCAGGTCCGCCTGAAGCTGCCGCTCAAGCCGCGACTCCCCCTGCGCGGAAACGAGAAGATCGCTCTCGCGCCGTTCGTGATCGCGACCGAGGCCGAGAAGGCGCGCGATCGTCGACTCCAGAACGTGGACCTCCAGGCGGAGTTCCAGCGGTTCTTGAAGAAACAGATCGAGAAGAAGACGAAGCTCGAAGTCGTCGAGCTTCCGACCGACTTGAAGCTCCCGACCCAGAATCTCTCCGAGCTCGGTCGGTCCACTGAGTTCTGGCGCGCGCTCGGAGCGCAGACAGGCGCGGAAATCCTCGTCTCCGGCAGCCTCGAGTTCCGCGTCGAGGACCGATCCGGCTACAAGACCGAGGAGTACGTCTCCCCCATCGACGGGCGGACCTACTACCGTCAGGTCTACGTCGAGCAAACCGGCTTTCTGTTCGACATCGTGTTTCTCGTCTTCGACGGCCACTCGGGCGAGAAAATCCTGCAGGACGAGTTCAAGGACTTCCGTCAGACCGGAGGCCGCCGCGCGGACGAGCTCCAGGGACTCTTCGAAAACCTGTTCTCTCTCGAGAACCAGATCCTGAACCTCTTCGTAGCCCGCGACCGCGAGGCGGAGCGGTACATCTTCACCGACTGACCGCGCCGAGCGATCCTCCCAACTATCCGGGAAACACTTTATCGAGCGAGGCGACATGAAGAAGATCGCGATCGCGCTCATCGTCGTGCTTTGCGCCGCCGCACCCGCGGCCGCCCAGTTCGGGAAGAACAAGATCGCCTACGACAAGTTCGACTGGAAGATCTATCGCTCGACGCACTTCACCCTCTACTTCTACGAGACGGAGAGAAGCTCGCTCGCCAAGGTGACTTCGTATGCGGAAAGCGCGTACGACGAGATCTCGCGCGCGTTGAACTTCCAGATCCCGAAGCCGATCAACCTGATCTTCTACGCGACGCACTCGGATTTCGAACAGACGAACACGATCCTGAACTTCATCCCCGAGGGGATCGGCGCGTTCGCGCTTCCTTCCCGTAACCGGATGGTGCTTCCGATCGACCTGCCGGACGAGAAGCTCCAGCAACTCATCGCGCACGAGCTCACGCACGTTTTCCAGTTCGAGATTCTCTTCGGCGGCAACTACATCCGCGCCGCCACGACGAACGCGCCGCAATGGTTCACGGAAGGGATGGCGTCGTACTTCGGGAACGACGAAGACAACAAGGACCGGATGGTCCTGCGCGACGCGGTGCTCGCCGACCAGGTTCCCGAGATCGCCCAGACCGGAGCGATCGGCGGCTTCTTCGCCTACCGGTTCGGCCACGCGGTCTTCGACTTCATCGAGGCGGAGTGGGGAAAAGACTCGGTCCGTGACTTCGTCTTCGAATTTCGCAACCAGATCGGCGGCAACGTCGAAAAGGTGATTCGCCGCGCCTTCAACATCTCGGCCGAAGACTTCGACGTCAAGTTCCGCCGTTTTCTGCGACAGCGCTATCTGAAAATCCTGACCGAGAAGGGCGAGCCGATCGACTTCGGCGAACGCTTCAAGCTCGAGGAAGAGCCCTCGGCCGAGCTCACTCCCCGCGCCTATCCTTCGGGCGACTTCCTCGCGGCGATCTCGACCTTGAAGAACGACGCCGACGTGGTCGTGCTCTCGACGCGCGACCGGAAGCTCTACCGCAATCTGACGAAGGGCTACACGATCCGCTACGAGTACCTCGTCAGCCAGTGGCTGACGACGGCGCCGCTCGGCGGCCCCGACGTGGCGGTTTCCCCCGACGGCAACTCGGTCGCCGTGTTTGCGCGGCGCGAGCGGGGACGGGAGCTGCTGCTCTTAAACGCACTGGACGGCGGCATCCGTGAACGGATCGAGATGCCCGACCTCGACCAGCAGCTGAACCCGGCGTTCTCGCCCGACGGGAACACGGTCGTTTTCCGCGCTCTCAAGGGTGGACGGGCGGACATCTGGGCCTACTCGCTCTCTTCGAGGAACGTCACGAACCTGACCAACGACGACGCCTTCGACTTCTCTCCCTCGTACTCGCCCGACGGCAAGTGGATCTACTACTCCTCGGTCCGCGGGACCAAGGCGAAGATCTTCCGCTTCGATCCTTCCGCGCCCGGTTCCCGCCAGCAGATCACCTACGGGGAGTGGAACGACGAAGACGCCGCGCTCACACCCGACGGAAAGCGCCTCTTCTTCACGTCGGATCGAGACGGCGGCATCTACAACATCTA
>DASXTN010000180.1:0-10008 GCA_036505435.1 Thermoanaerobaculia bacterium
GCCTCGATCCCGCCGTTGAAGAAGTACGTGACGTGGGCGTACTTCTCCGTCTCCGCGAGCCGGAGATTGCGCACGCCCGCCTCCGACCAGACCGCGGCGAGGATCCG
Organism: Thermoanaerobaculia bacterium; assembly: GCA_036505435.1. Classification (GTDB taxonomy): domain Bacteria; phylum Acidobacteriota; class Thermoanaerobaculia; order UBA5066; family Gp7-AA6; genus Gp7-AA6. The sequence goes on from DASXTN010000180.1 coordinate 108, forward strand.
CTCGAGCTTCGGTGTCGGGAACGCGACCGGCAGAGCGAACTCCTTCTTGTATTCGGTGAAACAGACGAAGAAGACCGACGGCGGATCGCCGCGCGCGAACTCCGCGAACTCCGCCTCGGTAAACGCTCGAGTGATCTGACGGGCCCGATCCGCCCGGAAGTTGAAGAAGACGACGGAGTCGCCGTCGGCGACCGGACCGAGCGGAGTGCCTCCTCGTTCGATCACGGTCGGAACGATGAATTCGTCCGACTCCCCGCGCGTGTACGCCTCCTCGATGGCGGCTCGCGCGCTGCGGGCGCGCCGGCCGCGGCCGAACCGAAGCGCCTCCCAGGCGAGCGCGACCCGGTCCCAGCGACGGTCGCGGTCCATCGCGTAGTAGCGGCCCGAAACGGTCGCAATCTCACCCCCCTTCGCCGCGAGCTCTCGCTCGAGCCGCGCGACGTAAACGAGCGCGGATCGGGGAGGCGTGTCGCGGCCGTCGGTGAACACGTGAACCCGGACCCGCGGCACCTCCAACCGCCGCGCGAGCTCGAGCAGACCGAACAGGTGCCGCTCGTGCGAGTGGACCCCACCGTCCGAGAGAAGACCCATGAAATGAAGGGTCGTACCGGGACGCCGGGCTCGCTCCGCCGCGCCGACGAGCGCGGGGTTTGAGAAGAAGGACCCGTCGGAGAGCGCGTGGTCGATGCGCAGGAGGTCCTGCGGAACCATGCGTCCAGCGCCCAGGTTCAGGTGTCCGACCTCGGAGTTGCCCATCAGACCTGCCGGCAGACCCACCGCTTCGCCCGAAGCCTCGAGTGTCGTCCAGGGATACTCCCGCCTCCAACGAAGGTACGTGGGCGTGCGCGCCCGCGTGATTGCGTTTCCCTCCGAGGGGGGTGCTTCGCCCCAACCGTCGCAGATGACGAGAAGGACGCGGCTCTTGACCGGTCTCACGGCGAGCCGCAGGTCATTCCGAGAGGTGCGTGTGTACGACTCGGGCGAGCTCCGCGACGCTCCACGCTTGTGCGAAGCAGCCGCGCGGGGTATGCGGCGGGTCGCCGTCGAAGATCTCGGAGACCGATCCCACTCCCGCCTCCCGCACGTGCGCGCGCAGCGGCGCAAGCCAGCCCCGCACGGTCCGGAGCGAATCGGAAGTGCGGCCGAACACGCGGAAGTGAGCATCCACGAAGGCTCCGAGGAGGAAAGGCCAGACGGTCCCCTGGTGATAAGCGAGGTCGCGCTCCTTCTGAGACCCCTGGCAGCGCCCCCGGTACCGCGGATCCCGCGGGTCGAGCGTCCGGAGGCCGAACGGCGTCAGCAGATGACGCCGGACCGCCCAGTAGACGGCACGCGCGCGGTGGGGTGGCAGCAGGTCTTCCGAGAGCGACACGGCGAAGATCTGGTTGGGCCGAAGGCTCCGGTCCGGACCCTCGACGCCGACGACGTCGTACAGGCGCTCGTTCTCGTCGGACCAGAAGACTTCGTTGAATCGGCGCGCCACTCGCCACGCATCCGCTTCGAGCTCTCGCGCCCGGGAGTGATCGCCGGCGAGCCGCTCCAGCCGCGCCGCCGCTTTCAGAGCCGCGTGCCAAAGCGCGTTCACCTCGACGGGGGATCCGCGCCGCGGGGTGACGGGCTCTCCGTCCACTACGGCATCCATCCACGTCAGCGCCCGCCCATCCGCTCCCCCCGTGAGGAGCACATCGGCGCCGGCATGGATCCCGTAGGAAGTCCCGGACCGGTAGGCGTCGAGGATCTCGCGCACCGCTCCGAGCAGCGGCGGCGATTTCCCCGGATCGCGCCGCGCGCGGCCGAACCACTCGACGGCGAGGACGAACCAGAGCGGGGCGTCGATCGAGTTGTATACCGCCTCCTCGCCGTCGTGCGGATAGAAGTTGGGCAGCAATCCGCCGCGGCGGCGCGCCGCGAATGAATTCAGCACGCGCGCGAACGGACGGTAACGACCGGTTGCAACAGCGAGACCCGGTGCTGCAATCATCGCATCGCGGCTCCAGTCGGCGAACCACGGAAAACCGGCGAGGAGTGTCGGCTCTCCGCCCGGCGGCTCGACAAGGAACGCATCTGCGCGGCGCCCGAGCTCGTCGAACACGGCGTCGCCTGTCCTCGGAAAGGTCTCGCGCCGCCGCGCTTCCGCCAGGCGCATGCGGGCCGGTCCGTCGGCGATCTCTTCGGTGGAGAAGGCGAGATGCGCTTCCGCCTCCGGAGAGAGCTCCCAGATCCAGACCAGCGGGCTCCAGAGGTCCTCCTCCGCCTCGTAGCCCCGTTCCGCCTCGGCGGAGTAGTGAAAGCGGCGGTACCAGTCGGGCTCGAGCTCAAGGCGCGCGCCGGGCGCATGCATGTACAGGACCGGCAGGTCGCCGCGCGGACGCACGCACGCGCCGTTGGCCATGAGGTCGGTCGATGCCGAGAATCCGCCCTCGCTCTGAAGCGAATGGATTCCCCGGAACGCGAGGAGCGGGCGAGCACGAATCTCCACCTTTCGCGTGCCACGATTGATCCAGCGAACGAGGGTTGCGGAGCGCCCTCGCGGGAGGCAGAGCGAGCGCTCGATGACGAAATGCTTCGTTTCGTGCAGCCAGGTCGGGAACGGGTCGACCGCGAAGCGGGTCAAGCTCTCTCGCCCGTTCGGATAGACCGCGTCGCGGTACAGCTGGGTCGATATCCCTACGGGATCTTCACCCGCCACGGTGACGAACTCCTCGCACCCGGACACGATGAGAAAGCGCCGCCGGGGAGGCGGGATCGCGGGCGCGAACCAACCGTGGTACTTGCGCGTGCGGGCGCCGGCCGCCGTTCCGCAGGCGAAACCGCCCCGGCCATCCGTTTCGAGCCACTCGAGCGAAAGCGCACGCGACGCGAGCTCCCCGCCCGAATACGAAAGCGGGTGACCGGTCTCCTTCTCTGCGATCGTCGTCGGGTGTTCCATTCTGAGTGTCGCGCACCCCGGCTCGCGTCTCGAGTGCGATGTCGCCCGATTATCACTCGGTGCCGCCGATCAATTCCCGCCAGAAAGGCGGTGATTCTCCTGCCGGATGGTCGTGCCCGGTCGGATCGCATGCGCTCTCCCCGGCGTATTAAGATCCGAACGGAACAACGGGAGATCCGGCGATCGCCCGGTGTCGCGTCGCCCCTCGCAGTCCGATTCTTGCGAGGAGGCGCTGCCCGGCCGCGGCGGGTCTCGAGGAGGACGCCTTGAGCATGGTGCGCGAATCAATCGACGAGCTTTGCGTCGACACGATCCGAACGCTCGCCATCGATGCCGTGCAAAAGGCGAACTCGGGCCATCCCGGCCTGCCGCTCGGGGCCGCGCCGATGGCGTACGTGCTCTGGTCGCGGCATTTGAAGCACAACCCGCGAGACCCGCACTGGCCCGATCGCGATCGCTTCGTGCTCTCGGCGGACCACGGCTGCATGCTCTGGTACTGCTTGCTCTACCTGACCGGCTATGACCTCTCGATGGAGGATTTGCAGGCCTTCCGACAGTGGGGAAGCCGCACGCCGGGGCACCCCGAGTATCGGCTGACACCGGGTGTCGAGGCGACGACCGGTCCCCTCGGTCAGGGGACCGCCAACGCAGTCGGGATGGCGATCGCCGAGCGGTACCTCGCCTGGCGGTTCAACCGGCCCGGCCACGAGATCGTGAACCATCGGACGTTCGCGATCGTGTCGGACGGCGACTTGATGGAAGGCATTTCCAACGAAGCTTCGTCGATCGCCGGCCATCTCGGTCTCGGCAAGCTCACGTTCCTCTACGACTCGAACCAGGTTTCGCTCGACGGGCCGACCTCGATGGCTTTCACCGAAGACGTCGGAAAACGCTACGAAGGTTACGGGTGGCAGGTCCTGCGCGTCGAGGACGGGAACACCGACCTCGACGCGATCGAGGGCGCGCTCTCGCAGGCGGAAGCGGAGACGCGCCGTCCGAGCCTGATCATCGTGCGCACGACCATCGGCTACGGCTCGCCAAACAAAGCCGGGACCTCCGAGGCACACGGAAACCCGCTCGGACCCGACGAAGTGGTTCTGACGAAGAAGGCGCTCGGGTGGGAGTACGAACAGCCCTTCTTCGTTCCGGCGGACGCGCTCGCGCACTTCCGGACGGCCGTGGACCGCGGCATCGAGCGCCAATCGGAATGGAAGCGCCGTTTCGAGGCCTGGACAACGGAGAACCCCGATCTCGCCGAACAGTGGCGGGGGGGGCTGTCGGGCGAGCTTCCCACGGGATGGGACGCGGACCTGCCGAAGTGGAAGGCGGGGGAAAAGGAAGCCACCCGGGCCGCGGCAGGCAAGGTCCTGAACGTGCTCGCGGAGCGCGTGCCGTGGCTCGTGGGCGGCGACGCGGATCTCTCCGTCTCGACGAACACCAAGCTGAAAGGGGAGAGGGACTTCGACGGCCGTACGGGCGAAGGGCGCAACCTCCACTTCGGCGTGCGCGAGCACGCGATGGCGGGGATCGCGAACGGAATGGCCTATCACGGCGGCATCCGCCCGTACGTGGCGACCTTCTTCTGCTTCTCGGACTACATGAGGCCTTCGGTGCGGCTCTCGGCGGTCTCCGAGCTGCCCGTCGTGTTCGTGTGGACGCACGACTCCGTCGGCCTCGGAGAGGACGGCCCGACGCATCAGCCGATCGAGCATCTGATGTCGCTGCGCGCGATGCCGGGGTTCACCTCGATTCGTCCCGCCGATCCGAACGAGGCATCGGAAGCGTGGCGGGTCGCGATGGAGCACCGGAAAGGTCCGGTGGGGCTCGTGCTGTCGCGCCAGAAGCTTCCCGTAATCGACTCCTCGAAGTACGCCGGCCCGGCGGGGCTCTCGCGCGGAGCGTACGTGCTCGCGGAGGCGTCGGGAGGAGCGCCGCGCTTGATTTTGATCGCGTCGGGGAGCGAGGTCGCGCTCACGCTCGACGCGCGCGAGAAGCTCCAAGCCGATGGGATCCCGACGCGGGTCGTCTCGATGCCGTCCTGGGAGCTTTTCGAGAAGCAGGACCGCGAGTATCGCGACGAGGTCCTGCCTCCGTCCATCGTCGCGCGGCTCTCGGTCGAGGCGGGCTCGCCGCTCGGCTGGGAACGGTGGGTGGGGGACCGGGGCGCCTCGATCGGCCTCGAGCGTTTTGGCGCCTCCGCGCCGGGAGAAGTCGTTCTGCGCGAGCTCGGATTCAACGTCGACAACGTGGTCGCGAAGGCGAAGGCATTGCTATGAAGGGTTCGAGGTTCGGCGTTCGAGGTTCGAGGTTCTCGCGATGAAGATCGCCGTCAGCTGCGACCATGCCGGGTTCCCGTTGAAGCGCGGCGTCATCGAGTGCCTTCGCGGGCTGGGGCACTCCGTCGAGGATCTCGGAACGGACTCGACCGACCCCGTCGACTATCCCGACTTCGCGCGCGCCGTGGCGGCGTCCATCGCGTCCCGGCGGTCGGACCGCGGCGTCGTGATCTGCGGAAGCGGTGTCGGGGCGTCCGTCGCCGCGACGAAGGTGCCGGGCATCCGGGCGGCGATGTGTCACGACACCTTCTCGGCACGCCAGGGCGTCGAGGACGACGACATGAACGTGCTCTGCCTGGGCGCCCGGGTGATCGGGCCGGCCCTCGCCACCGAGCTCGTGCGTGCGTTCGTGAACGCGAGGTTTTCCGGGGCAGAGCGCCACGTGCGCCGCCTCGGCAAGGTCAACGCGATCGAGGAGGACGCCCGAAACGGCGTCTTCGACGACGCGAGGAGGGTGACATGAGCGCCGATAATCCGTTGAAAAAGCTGCGGGAGCTGGGACAGAGCGTCTGGTACGATTACATCCGCCGCGACCTCTACGCGACCGGGGAGCTCGAGAGACTGATCCGCGAGGACGGCCTCGCCGGGATGACCTCGAACCCGACGATCTTCCAGAAGGCGATCGCCGAGACCGAGCTCTACGACGAGGACGTCCGAAGAGCCGGAGCGGAAGGCAAGGAGCCGTTCGCGATCTTCGACGAGCTCTCCATCCAGGACGTGACTCGCGCGGCGGACGTCTTCCGTCCCATCTTCGATCGGACGAACGGAGGCGACGGCTATGTTTCGATCGAGGTCGGCCCGAAGCTCGCGTCCGACACGGAGGGCTCCATCAAGGAGGCGCACCGGCTGTGGGACGCGTGCGCGCGTCCGAACGTGATGGTGAAGATTCCCGGAACTGCCGCGGGTGTTCCCGCCATCCGGCGCTGTCTCGCTGACGGCGTCAACATCAACATCACACTGCTCTTTTCCGTCTCCCGATACCGCGAGGTCATGGAGGCCTATCTCTCGGCGCTCGAGGAACGGGTTGCAGCGGGGCGGGGCATCGAGAGCCTCCACTCCGTCGCGAGCTTCTTCGTCAGCCGGGTCGATACGAACGTGGACAAGAAGCTCGACAAGATCGCGAAGGAGGACGGAGACGGTGACCGGGGCAAGGCGGCCCGGGCCCTTCGCGGAAAGGCGGCGATCGCGAACGCGCGCCTGGCCTATCAGGCCTTTCGCGAGGTCTTCGGCTCACCCCGCTTCGCGTCGCTCGCGCGCCGGGGAGCTCGCATCCAGAGGCCGCTCTGGGCGTCGACTTCGACGAAGGATCCCTCCTACCCCGACCTCTACTACGTCGAGGCGCTGATCGCGCCCGACACGGTCGACACGATGCCGCCCGAGACATTCGCCGCGTACCGGGAACATGGAAACCCTCAGGTGCGAATCTACGAAGACCTCGACGGAGCGCGCCGCGTCTTCCCGCGCCTCGAGGAGCTCGGAATCGACGAGCCCCGGGTCTCTCGAGAGCTCGAAGAAGAAGGCGTCAAGAAGTTCTCCGACTCCTACGAGTCTCTGATCAAGACTCTCGCCGAAAAAGAGAAGGCCATGAGGGTCGCCTGAAGCTCCTCCTCGGACGGTTCGAACAACCCTATCGGGAGGCTGTCCGGCGGCTCGAACGGGCCCGCGCAGTCGAACGCATCTGGTCCGGCGACGCGAGTCTCTGGAAGGACGACCCACGAGAGCGCCGGACGATCGAGAATGCCCTCGGCTGGCTGACGATCGCCGACCGGATCGAGGGCTCGCTCGCCGAGATGCAGGAGTTCGCGGCCCGGTTCCGCGCGGAAGCGGATCGGGTGCTCGTGCTCGGCATGGGCGGCTCCTCACTCGCCCCGCTCGTCTTCGCGTCTTCGTTCGGCCGGCGGGCGGGGTTCCCCCGGCTGGAGGTCCTCGACTCGACCGAGCCGTCGACCGTGCTCGCAGCGGCGGAGAGCGCGCCGCCCGACCGCACGATCTACGTCGTGTCCTCGAAGTCCGGCACGACGCTCGAGCCGAACCTCTTCTTCGACTGGTTCTACGCGGCCACCGAAAAGGAGCTCGGCGCTCGGGCGGGAGAGCGCTTCGTCGTCGTCACCGATCCGGGCACGCCTCTCGAAAAACAGGCGCGTGCGCGCCGCGTTCGTCGGATCTTCCCCGGAGACCCCGCAATCGGCGGCCGCTATTCCGCGCTCTCTCCGTTCGGCATCGTGCCGGCCGCGCTTTCGGGCGTCGACGTCATCGAGATGATCCGTCGCGCGCGCACGATGGCGGCGTCCTGCCGCGCATCCGCGCCGGCCGATAATTCCGGCGCTTTGCTCGGCGCCGCGATCGGCGCGCTCGCCCTCGCGGGGCATGACAAGCTCACGTTCTCCGTGGGGGCGCCCGTCGATCGGTTCGGCATGTGGCTCGAGCAACTCATCGCGGAATCGACCGGAAAGGAGGGCAAGGGAATCTTGCCAGTCGACGGGGAATCGCTCGGCACTCCGGAGGTATACGGCGACGACCGGTTCTTCGTGCGCATCGGTTCGGGGCAGGTGGCGTCGGATGCTGCCGGAAAGCTCGCCAGACTCGAGGGGAACGGACACCCCGTCGCACGCTTCGAGATCGCCGATCCGGTCGATCTCGGCGCGGAGATGTTTCGCTGGGAGTTCGCCACGGCGGTCGCGGGGTTCCTCCTCGGGATCAATCCGTTCGACCAGCCGAACGTCCAGGAAGCCAAGGACCGCACGAATGAGATCCTCTCGGCGGTCGATCGCGGAGATGTCTCGGATCCGGCTTCGGCGATCGATCCGAAATCGCTGTCGGGCCTCCTCGACTCTCTGAAGCCGGGCGGTTATTTCGCGATCACCGCGTATCTTTCTTCGACGCGCGAGAACGAAGAGCGCCTCGCGCGAATTCGACTTCCCGTGCGGGACGCCAGGCGCGTGGCGACCACCGTCGGCTTCGGTCCTCGGTTCCTCCACTCGACGGGCCAGCTCCACAAGGGAGGTCCCGACACCGGCGTGTTCCTGCAGATCACGGCCGTTGCCTCCACCTCCGTGCCCATCCCCGGCCGACCGTGGGGATTCGAGCGCGTCGTCGGCGCACAGGCGGCCGGCGACCTCGCCGCGCTCCGGTCCCGCGGACGGCGGACTCTGCGAGTGCACCTCGCCGAGCCCGGACCCGGACTCGATCTCCTCGCGGCGGCAGTCGAGCGCGCGACTGATGCTTCGCAGCGAAGCGGCTGAGAAAGGAGCAGCGATGAAGCTGGGCTTCGTGGGTCTCGGCCGGATGGGAGCCAACATGGTGCGCCGGCTGCTCGCCGGCGGGCACGAGATCGTCGCATGGGCACGAAGCGCCGATTCGGTTCGGGAAGCCGTTTCCGAGGGGGCGGTCGGCGCGGGCTCTCTCGAGGACCTGGCGGCGCGGCTCTCCCCACCGCGCGCCGTTTGGCTGATGATCCCGGCCGGCGACGCGGTGGAGAAGTCGCTCGGGACGCTCCGACCGCTTCTCTCCGCCGGCGACGTGATCGTCGACGGCGGCAATTCGCGTTTCTCCGACTCGGCTCGCCGCGCCGCCGAGCTCGAGACGAGCGGAATTGGCTTTCTCGACGCGGGAACCTCCGGCGGGATCTGGGGGTCGAAGTACGGCTATTGCCTGATGGTCGGTGGACGCTCCGACCATTTCCGCCTCGTCGAACCGGCCTTCCAGACCCTCGCGCCCCCGGAGGGCTATGCGCACGTCGGCCCGCCGGGCGCCGGCCACTTCGTCAAGATGGTCCACAACGCGATCGAGTACGCGATGCTCCAGGGTTACGGCGAGGGATTCGAATTGCTCCAGGCGTCGGGATATGACCTGGACCTTCTCTCGATCGCGCGTCTCTGGACCCATGCATCAGTCGTCCGCTCCTGGCTGCTCGACCTTCTGGTGCTCGCGCTTGAGGACGACCCGAAGCTCGCCCAAATCCAGGGCTTCGTTCAGGACTCGGGGGAGGGGCGTTGGACGCTTCACGAAGCGATCGAGCGGGCGGTGCCGATGCCGGCGCTCGCCGACGCGCTGTTCGCGCGCTTCTATTCACGACAGCCGGAATCGTTCTCCGCGAAAGTGATCGCCGCTTTGCGCAACCAGTTCGGCGGCCACGTGGTGAAGAAGGAATGAATTCCCTTATCCGCCGACGGTTGCACCCTCTCCCCTCCGGAGGGGAGAGGGTGCCGGGGGTGAGGGGTGGACCATGAAGACCGAAGAGGAGATTCGGCCACCCGCAACACTCATCATCTTCGGCGCGTCCGGAGATCTCACGCACCGTCTGCTGGCGCCGGCGATCGCGCACCTCTCGCGTGATGGAGCGCTATCCCCCGAGTTCGCGATCGTCGGCCTTGCGAGGACCCAGTACGCCGACGCGGACTTCCGCCGGCGCCTCGAGGACGGCGCGCGTGAGTTCACGCCGCGCGAGCAGGGGCGCCCGGGAGAGCTCCCGGCGGTGGTGCGCTACCTCTCGGGCGACTTCTCCGATGTCGCGCTCTATCAGACGCTCCGGGGAGTCCTCGAGGAGATCGAGTCGAAGCGCGCGGGTCATCACAACCGGATCTTCTACCTCGCGACGCCTCCCGATGCCGATCCCGAGATCGTGAGGTTCCTGGGG
>DASXTN010000181.1:0-4490 GCA_036505435.1 Thermoanaerobaculia bacterium
GGCACTGCTCTCGCGCTTCCACGGCGGCGGGTCGCCCGAGCTCGTTCACGTCGCGACCGACGGCGAAACCTACGGTCATCACTTTCGCGGCGGCGACAGAGCGCTCGCGGAAGCGCTCGACGCGATCGAGAAATCCGGATATGCGCGGTTGACGAATTACGGCGAGCACCTCGAGAGATTTCCGCCGAGGCGCGAAGCGCAGATCCTTCCGGGCTCCTCCTGGAGCTGTGCGCACGGTCTGGCGCGCTGGAGCGACGACTGCGGATGCTCGGCGGGCGCGACCGGAAGCCATCCCTGGAGGCGTCCGTTGCGCGAGGCGCTCGACTGGCTCCGCGACACGCTCGCGCCGCTCTACGAGGCCGCGGCTTCCGCGCTCTTCGCCGATCCCTGGGCGGCGCGAAACGATTCCATCGATCTCGTGCTCAATCCGTCCCCGCAGAGCTTCGATGCCTTTTTCGAGCGGCACTCGATCGCACCCCTCTCCGCGGAAGACCGAGCGTCCGCACTCGCCCTCCTGGAGCTCCAGCGGCACGCGCTCCTCATGTACACGAGCTGCGGCTGGTTTTTCGACGACCCGGCTGGACTCGAGACCCGGCAGGTCCTGCGCTACGCGGCCCGAACCGTTGAGCTCGCGGAGGAACACCTCGGCGGATCAATCGAGCCGCTCTTCCTGCGGCTGTTCGAGCGCGTGAGGAGCGGTTCGAGCGATCGACGCGATGCGTCCGAGCTCTATCGAACCCTGCGATCGCCATTCGCCCCGTCTTCCGCGGTTCTCCCGAGCTGAACGGGCGCCGTCGGCAGACCATCTGCTATTCTCCTCCGGGTCGATGGAAGCTTTCGGGAACGAGCTCGGCCCCCCGGGCCTTCCACCGAACCTGAAGCCGCTCGTCGCGCTCTCGCGGGACCTGCGATGGACGTGGCACCCTTCGATCCGCGTCCTTTTCTCCTCTCTCGATCCGAAGCTCTGGTCGGAAATCCGCGGGAACCCTGCTGCCTTCCTGCGCCGGCTGCCGCCCGAGCGCCTTGCCGCCGCCTCGGAGGATCCGGCGTTCCTTGCGAGCCTCAACGGTCTCGCCTCCGACCTGGCCCTGGATGACATGTCGCAGGCGCTGCATCCCGGCGTGCGTGGTCTCTGGAGGCGAGGCAGCCGGATCGCATATTTCTCAGCCGAGTTCGGCCTGACCGAGGCTCTGCCGATCTACGCCGGAGGCCTCGGCGTTCTCGCGGGAGATTTACTGAAGTCGGCGAGCAACGCCAGGCTTCCCCTCGTGGGCGTCGGGCTTTTTTACCGCGAGGGATATTTCCGCCAGCGGCTCGACGGCGAAGGCTGGCAGGGGGAGGAGAACCCGACTCTCGACCCGGCGGACCTTCCTTTGTCTCTCGCAGCGACGCCGGACGCCAGTCCGCCGGTCGTCCTCCTCGACCTCGGCGAGCGGCCGGTACGGCTTCTGATCCGACTCGCGCAGGTCGGGCGGATTCCGCTGTTCCTCCTCGATGGCGACCTTCCCGACAACCATCCGGACGACCGCGCGGTCACTGCCCGCCTCTACGCAGGCGATCAGGAGATGCGGATCCGGCAGGAGATCACGCTCGGGATCGGCGGGATGCGCGCGTTGAAACGCCTCGGCCTTTCGCCGTCGATCCGCCACATCAACGAGGGGCACGCGGCCTTCGTCGTGCTCGAGAGGATCCGCGAGCTCGTGGCCGACGAGGGACTGACCCTCGCGGAGGCACGCGAGGCAGCGTCGATCGGAAACGTCTTCACGACTCATACGCCGGTCCCCGCGGGAATCGACCGGTTCCCGGCGCCGCTCATCGAGAAATACCTTTCGGGAGTCGCGCGGGACTGCGGGATCACAATCGAAGAGCTCATGCGCCTCGGACGCGAGGTTCCAGAGAGAGAAGGGGAGCCGTTCTCGATGGCAGTGCTCGCGCTGCGGCATTCGTCGCACGCGAACGCCGTTTCGCAACTCCACGCAAAGGTCTCGCGCCGGCTTTGGCTCGACCTCCTGCCGGAGCTCGCCGATGTCGACGTCCGAATCCAGGCGGTCACGAACGGAGTCCATCGCCCGACGTGGACCGATCCGGAGATCGCGATGCTGCGGCTGCCCGACGATCCCGGTCCCGAAGCGCGGATCGACCTGTGGCGGACGCATGAGCGCCTGCGTGGTCGTCTCGTCACCTTCTGCCGGGAGCGTGTGGCCGCCTGGAAGCGCGAGGTCGGAGCGTCCGAGGACGAGGTCGAGGCGGCCGGGCGCGTCCTCGATCCGCACGCGATGACGATCGGGTTCGCGCGTCGGTTCGCCGCATACAAGCGCGCGACGCTCGTGTTCAGCGACCCCGAGCGGCTGAAACGGCTGCTCGACTCTCGCCCGATCCAGATCGTCTTCGCTGGCAAGGCGCACCCGGCGGACGATCCGGGCAAGGAAGTGTTACGCGACGTCGTCCGGTGGGCGGAGAGTCCCGAGTTCCGCGGACGGGTCGTTTTCGTCCCGGAATACGACATGGGGATCGGACGCGCTCTCGTCGCCGGCTGCGATGTCTGGCTGAACAACCCGGTCCGTCCACACGAGGCATCGGGCACTTCCGGGATGAAGGCGGCGATGAACGGCGGACTGAACCTCTCGGTCCTGGACGGGTGGTGGGACGAGGCGCCTCACGAACAGGCGGGGTTCGTAATAGGAGAGCCGGCCGACGAGTCGATCGGCGAGGCCGCCGCGAACGCGCTCTATGAAACCCTGGAGGAGCAGGTCGTCCCGCTCTTCTTCGATCGTGACGAGAATGGCGTTCCGTGGCGATGGATCGAGAAGATGGTGTTCTCTGCCACGCGGCTCGCGCGACTTTTCTCTTCGGATCGGATGCTGACCGAGTACCTCGAGCTCTGTTACCTGCCGTCCGCGGAGCGCCGGCTCGCGGCCACGAACGGGACCCGCGCGAGGCAGCTCGTCGAGGGGGCCTAGCACGCGGTCCGCCGGACTTCTCCTCCACCCCACGTCTTTGCCCGGGCGTTTCGGAATCGGGGACCTTGGTCCCTCCGCCGAGCGCTTCCTCGACTGGGCCGCGTCGGCCGGCCAGACCCTCTGGCAGGTCCTCCCGCTGGGACCGACCGGTCCCGGCGCATCTCCATATGCCAACGTCTCGGCGTTTGCGGGCAATCCGCTCCTGCTCTCTCCCGAGCGGCTCGTGCAGGAAGGGTTCCTTTCCGCTTCGGCCCTCGAGGACGTCCCGCCGTTCGACGACGACCGCGTCGAATGGAATCGAGTTCGCGACTGGAAAGAGCGGCTCTTGCGCTGCGCGTGGGAGCGCGTGCGGGATTCCGCTCGCATTCGTGAAGAAATCACGGCGTTTCGCGCGGCGCACGCACAGCGAGACTGGCTGTCGGATTGGTCGCTGTTCGCCGCGCTCTCCGCGAGATCGCCGCGCCGAGAGTGGCCGCGCGAGGTCGAGCTGCGTGATCCGCCGGCGCTCGCGTCCGCGCGAAACGCGCTCGCGCCCGAGATCGAGTACCAGGATTTCCTCCAGCTCCTCTTCTTCCGGCAATGGGAACGGCTGCGGGTTCGAGCCGCCGGCCTCGGAATCTCGATCCTGGGTGATGTTCCCATCTACGTCGCTTCCGGCAGCGCGGACGTCTGGGCGCACCCCGATCTCTTCGCGCTCGACCCGAACGGTCGCGCGCTGGAGGTCGCGGGAGTTCCGCCCGACTTCTTCAGTGAGACGGGGCAGCTCTGGGGATATCCGCTCTACCGCTGGGATCGAATGGAGGCGGACGACTTCTCCTGGTGGATCGAGCGGTTGCGTGCGGCGTTCCGCACCGCGGACATCCTGCGAATCGACCACTTCCGCGGCCTAGTCGCCTACTGGGCCGTTCCGGCGGGCGAGACGACTGCGATCAACGGCCGCTGGCGCTCTGGCCCCGGACGGAAGCTCTTCGACGCCGTGCGCCGCGCTCTCGGCGACGTTCCGCTCGTCGCGGAGGACCTCGGCACGATCACGCCGGATGTTCGGGTGCTCCTCGAGGAGCTCGCGATTCCCGGGATGAATGTCCTGCAGTTCGCTTTCTACGAGCCGGACAGCCCGTACCTTCCTCACCGCCACTTCCGCAACGCGGTCGTTTACACGGGAACGCACGACAACGACACTTCGCGCGGATGGTGGGCGACTCTCGATCCCGACTCGAAGCAGCGGGTGAAGGACTACATCGGAACCGAAGGAACCGAGATCGAGTGGGACATGATCCGCACGGCCTATGCTTCAGTGGCGGACCGCGCGGTCGTTCCGGTTCAGGACGTCTTTGGCCTCGAGAGCGAGGCGCGTATGAATACACCGGCCCTCGCGGAAGGAAACTGGGCCTGGCGCGCTCGAGAAGAGGATTTTCGTCCCGAGCGCGCCGCGCGCCTCGCCCGACTCGCGCAGCTGACGGGGCGACTTCGCTCTTCTCTCTCCGTCGGTTGATCGCGTCGGGCCCATCGAACGTTTTCCCGCGCGCGTTC
>DASXTN010000182.1:0-2077 GCA_036505435.1 Thermoanaerobaculia bacterium
TCCTCGATCGCGCGGCCCGACGACGAGCGCGACTCGCGTGCGGTCACGAGCCGATAACGTCCGAAGAAGCCCCGGAGCTCGACGACGTCGGCTCCTGCGAAGTCGGGAAGGTCGGCCGCGAAAGTGAACCGATCGGAGACCTCCCGTGGATAAAAGGTGCGGTCGCTTGAACCCGGGCGTGCCGCGCGGCCGACGTCGAGCGCTCGATCGGACTGAAAGCCGAGGCCGAGCCGCGTTCTCCCCGCCAGCATCAGGCCGCGGAGCAGGATTCCCCGATCGCGGGAGGCGGAGTTCTCGACTTCGCCCTCGGGCGATTCGTAGTCGTCGAAGCGCCGCGCGTGGGCCTGAACGAGAATCGCGCCCGGGCCGAGCGCGAGATTCTGCTCGAGGACCAGCCCCGCGCTCTCGTCCGCGCTGCCGAACGTCGCTCTTGCCCGACCGCCCGTATCTTCGAGACGGGGCTCCGGCGTTCGAACGTGGATCACGCCGCCCAGCCCATCGGGGCCGTAAGCGAGAGATCCCGGGCCGCGGACGATTTCGATGGACTCCAGCGCCGACGGATCGAGGAATCCCGCCGATGGTCCGGCGCGACGCTCCGCGGTCAGCCGCGCGTCGTCCAAGAGCAGGAGCGTCCTCCCCCGCGCCATGCCGCGCAGCGATGGCACGCCCGTGTGCCCGCCCCCGGCGTTCGCCGCCCCCGGCACCTCCTCGACGGCGTCGGCGAGAAGGATCGGGTGCTCCACCTCGAGGGCCTCGCGCGAGAGTTCGGTCGCCGCGGCGGCCGGCGACGGTGACGTCGCTGGCAGCGGAGACCCGCGCACCGTCACGTGCTCGCTCTCGATGGTCCGCAGCCGAAGAACGCGCGACGCCGGGCTCTCGACCCGCGCGACTCCGAGAACCGTCCCGTGGGCGCCGAGAACAGTGATGTCGAAGGGCGGGGCGGGCTCCGGATCGAGTTGGAAACGTCCTTCGTTGTCCGTTACCGCGGAAGCGGAGCCGCCGACGACTCGCACGGTCGCGCCGCGCACCGGTTCGCCGGTGGAGTCCACGAGCCGGTACGTGGAAGAAACGGCCGCAAGCAGGACCGCGAGTAGCGTGGACACTATTGGTAGAGAAGAAACCGGGCCCGACGCCGACGGAATTCTTCGAGACCCTTCTCCCAGCTCCGCACGATCGCGTCCGCCGTCTCGCCCCTTTCGAGGCGCTCGAACGCGTCGCGGTTTGCGAGGAGCTCGATGAACTTCGCTCGCTGCCAGTCGGTCGGATAGAGGTCCTGCAGAGCGACCGCCATTTCGATGCCGAGCGCGACGGGACGGAGCGCCTCACGGTCCCTGATCGTGAATCGGATCCCGCCGCAGCGTTCTCCCGCGAAGGTCGAAGACGACGGCGTGAAGTGGATCGGCGTGAACGTCACGCCGGCGATCTTCTGTGCGGCGAGCACTGCGGCGAGGCGCCGACCATCCAGCCACGGCGCGCCGATCACCTCGAAGGGCGTGTCCGTCCCTCGGCCGACGGAGAGGTTCGTCGGCTCGAGCAGTCCGATCCCGGGGTAGAGCATTGCCTCCGTCAACGAACGCATGTTCGGCGACGGGTTCACCCACTCGAGACTCGTCTCGTCGTACCACAGCTCCCGCGACCAGCCGCGGAGCTTCACGATCTCGATGTGCGCGCCGAGCCGAAGCTCAGACTCGTAGAGCGACGTGAGCTCTCCCGGGGTCATCCCGTACCGCACCGGGATCGCGTGCGGCACCGTAAAAGACAGCTTGTCCGCGTCGGCAACCGAGCCTTCGACGACGGCGCCGTCAATCGGATCGGGCCGGTCGAGCACGACCACGACGATCTTCGCCTTCGCCGCCTCCTCCAGCACCGACCGCAGAGTAGTGATGTACGTGTAGAAGCGCGTGCCCACGTCCTGAACGTCATAAACGAGCGCGTCCAGCCCTTCGAGATCCTCCCGGCGCGGCCGGCGATCCTCGCCGTACAGCGAACGAACGGGCAGCCCCGTCGCCGGATCGACCTGGTCGGCGACCTTCCCGTCGACGTCGGACCGAATGCCGTGCTCGGGCGAGAAGAGCCG
>DASXTN010000183.1:0-1935 GCA_036505435.1 Thermoanaerobaculia bacterium
CGCGGGTGTTTCCTGCGGGTCCGGGGCCCCGCTTTCGGCGATTGCCTTCAGGTTCGCGAGCCGAAGCGTCGGCACGTTCTCCGCGGCGGCGGAAACGATCGTCCCGAGGTCGTCCTGCGACTTGCGCTCCTCGAGCTGTGCCTTGAGCTGGTAGAGCGCGAGAGCCATGTCCTTGCCGCGCTGATATCGGTTCCAGGGATCCTTCGCCATCGCCCGCGCGACGATGTCGTTGAACTCGGTGGGCACTTCCGGCGCGAGATCCGCCGGCGGCGTGAAATCCTCGTGGACGATCTTGTAGGAGATCGCGGTGAGGTTGTCCCCCTGGAAGGGCTTTCGGTTCGTCAGCAGCTCGTAGAGGACCACACCGAGCGAGAACATGTCGCTGCGGCCGTCTACCGGCGAACCGGAAACCTGTTCGGGCGACATGTAGTTCGGAGTGCCCAGGAACTGGCCCGTGGTGGTCAGATTCGAAGACGCGATTTTCGCGATCCCGAAATCCGTGATCTTCACCTTTCCGTCGGTCGTGATGATGATGTTGGCCGGCTTGACGTCCCGATGGATGATTCCCTTTCGGTGGGCGTAGTCGAGCGCCTCGGCGACTTCGGCGACGATCTCGGAGACTTGCTCGAAGGGGAAGCGGGTCTTCTCCGCGAGGAGGGTCTTGATGTTTTTGCCCTCGATGTACTCCATTGCGATGAAGGAGGTCTGGGTTTCGGGATCCTCTCCGATATCGTGAATCGTCACGATGTTCGGATGAGAGAGGATCCCCGCGGTCTGCGCCTCTCGAACGAAGCGCTCGCGGAACTCCCGGGTGTCCTCCTCGTCTCCGGTGCCGCTCGCACGAATGGTCTTGATCGCGACAAGACGCCCGATGACGGGGTCCTTTGCGAGGTACACGATGCCCATCGCGCCTTTGCCGAGCTCGCTCATGACCTCGTAGCGGCCGAGCTTCGCGATCCGCGGGCCTGCGATACCCCGGTCTGCCATGTGGCTTGAACTTTACCCCTTTCCCCCGGCGCCGAGCACTCCGCGCCGTGGAAAAAGAGACATGGCGGAAGAAGCCCGCATTCTAGTCTCGCAGTTCTGACCGGTCAACTCGCCGCCCCACTTACGAACCGCGCGAGCGTATCCTCGGCGCGGTGAGGGAGCGATGAACGACGAAGCGACTCTCGTTCGGCGGTATCACGTCGAACGGGTCGGCCGAGAGGGAGAGCGAACTGACCTCGATCGGGTCACGGTCGAAGAGCCGCTCGAGATTCGAGTCGGTGGCCAGACGATCGCCGTCACAATGCGCACTCCGGGAAACGACTTCGAACTCGCCGCGGGCTTCCTTGCGACCGAAGGAATCGTCTCGCGACGGGAGGAGATCCTGCGAATCGAACACTGCCGGGAAGTGCGCTCCCCCGACGAGGAAGGCAACGTGGTCGTCGTTCGAACGACCGCGACTGCCGCAGGCGCTCTCGACCGAGCGCGGCGGATACTGCTGACGACCTCTTCCTGCGGACTCTGCGGGAAAGGCTCGATCGAGTCGGTGCGAGGCTCGTTTCCACCGATCACCTCCGCCGCAATGCTCGACCGTTCGGTCCTCGTTTCCCTCCCCGAGCAGCTTCGCCGCGAACAGGAGACGTTCCGGGAAACCGGCGGACTTCACGCCGCCGGGATCTTCACGCTGTCCGGCGAGCCTCGTACGGTCCGGGAAGACATCGGCCGCCACAACGCCGTGGACAAAGCGATCGGGTCCTTGTTTCTCGCCGGGGCGCTTCCTCTCTCCGACTCGATCCTGCTCGTCTCCGGCCGCGTTTCCTTCGAGATCGTTCAGAAGGCCCTCGCCGCGGGCATTCCCATCGTCGCCGCGGTCTCCGCGCCTTCCTCGCTGGCGATCGATCTCGCGACCGAGTCGGGGATCACGCTCGTCGGATTCCTTCGTGACTCCAC
>DASXTN010000184.1:0-10021 GCA_036505435.1 Thermoanaerobaculia bacterium
GAGACGTTCCCCCGGACGTTCGCGACAAAAGCTCAGGTCGCCGCGACTTTTGCACAGGACGAGCTGACCGGGCGCTACGCGAGCGATCCGGACTACTGGAAGAACTATCGCTCGAAAGTCGAAAAAGTTACGGCGGCCGACGTCCAGCGAGTCGCGAAGAAGTTCCTCTCGTCCGACAAGCTCGTCATTCTGATCGTCGGGAAGAAGGCGGATATCCTCGCCGGCGACTTGAAGCACCAGGTCGAGCTTCAGGCGCTCGCGGGCAACCGCTTGGTCGACCTGCCGCTGCGCGATCCGATGACCATGAAGGCGGTGGGCGACTAAGGGGGGTCAGGTCTCCACTGACCACTTTCGGACGTAAGTGACTGGTGCTGCGTCAGATGGCGAAACATAAAGACGGAATCCTTAATGTTTCTCTAAGTCTTTCACCTCGAGTGGGATAGAAGACAAAGTGGCAAATGGAGACCTGACCCCATGACGCCGTTGGTTCCACCGGTCGAGGTGTCGCGGCTGCTTCTTCTCGCCCTCGTCGCGGTCGGGGCGCTCGCGGCTCTCGCGACCTCGCAGCCGACATCGTCGTTCGCCAGCGGCTTCGCTGCGGGCGCCGGCGCGGCATTCGTGGTTTCGTTCCTCGGTAACCCACGTCGCGGGCGCCCGCTCTCGGACGAGGCGGAGCGGTCGTGAAAGTTCTCGTCGTCGAAGACGAGGAGAAAATCGCTCACTTCTTGAGAAAGGGGCTGTCGGAGAAAGGCTATGCCGTCGAGGCCGTCTCGGATGCCGACTCCGCCCTCGAACGGCTGGAGTCGCTGCCGTACGATCTGCTCATCCTGGATCTGCTGCTCCCCGGATCGCGCGACGGACTGGAACTCTGTCGTGAGATCCGGACGCGCGGCATCCCCACCAAGATCTTGATGCTCACCGCGCGCGATACGGTCGAGAACAAGATCGAAGGCCTCGACGCGGGCGCCGACGACTATCTCGTCAAACCGTTTTCGTTCCGCGAGCTTCTCGCGCGACTCCGCGCGCTCTCCCGGCGAACGGAACTGCCCGAGCCTGGCCCACTCGCGTACGGCGAGCTCACCTACGATCCCGAGTCGCGAGAGGTCCGCCGGCGAGGAGAAGTGATCCGTCTGACGGCGCGTGAAGGAGCCCTGTTCGAGCTCTTGTTGCGGCGCCGCGGCAAAGTCGTCTCCCGTTCCGAGATTCAGGCCCGGATCTGGGAAGACTCCTTCGATCTCTCGACCAACATCATCGACGTCTATATCAATGCGCTTCGGCGCAAGCTCGACTCCGGTGAAAAGGAGAAGCTCATTCAGACGGTGCGCGGTGTCGGTTACCGTCTCGGCGAGCCGGACGACTCCGCTCGAGAGCCCGGAGGGTAGAAAGTGGCGCCGCCACGTCCGCGACCGGCGCGCGGATGGTTGCTCGCGGCAGCCGCGCTGGTCGGTACGGCAACGATTCTGCTCGTCCTCTCCTTCGTGTTTCGATCGACGGGCGTCCTTCTTCCGCTTGCGGCGGGACTGGCAGCGCTCTCCGTGCTCGCGTTCCTGGGGGGCATCCTCGCGATCCCGCGCGGGATCGCCGACGGTCCATCCGGAAACCAGCCGTCCGTTTCTTCCGTCGCCAACGTCTCCGCGGCCGAGCTCGAGAAGCTGCGCGACCGGCTGGCGGAGACCGAGGGGAGACCGCTCAAGCGAATCCCTGCGAGCGACCTGTCGGCGACGGCGCGTGAGGTCGCGGAGCGGCTGAACGCGCGCCTCGACGCGCTCTCCGGCACCGAGAAGGAGCAGCAACAGTTCATCGCCGACGTCTCGCACGAGCTCCGGACGCCTCTGACCGTCCTCCGAGGCACGCTCGAGGTCGCGCTCGAGGAAGAACGACCCGCCGAGGAATACCGCGAAGCTATCGGCAACGCGCTCCTCGAGATTCGCCACCTCGCCCGGATCTCTCAGAACATCCTTTTCCTCGCGAGGGGCGAGAGCGGCCGCGTGACGCTTTCCTTCTCCAATCAGGACCTCGCCCGCCTGGTAGCCGACGTCACGCGTGAGCTTCAGCCGGCCGCAGCCGACCACGAGCTCGAGCTGTCGGTCGAGGTCCCCAGGGCCTCGGTGATCGCGTTCGTGGATCCGGGCCGGATGCAGCAGGTTCTCCACAATCTCCTCGAGAACTCGATGCGGTACACGCCGCCGGGCGGCTCCGTCCGCCTGCGGGTGTCGACGACCCCCGACGAGGCCCGCATCGAGATTTCCGATACCGGTGTCGGGATCCCGGAGGCGGATCTTCCGTTCGTCTTCGAACGGTTCTTCCGAAGCGATCGAGCGCGGCTCGCGTACACCGGCGGCTCCGGGCTCGGGCTCTCGATCGTGCGGTGGATCGTCGAGGCACACAAGGGCAAGGTCGAGATCGCGAGCGAGCTGGAGAAGGGAACGACCGTGACCGTCCGGCTGCCGCTCGTCAAATGAAGGAGAAGAACATGAGCGAAATACATCGACGGGAATCTGGAGCTGGAGAAAGAAGGTTGAGTATCGGCGCATGAAACCGGTCTTCGTTTTGTCAGCGGCGCGAACGCCGATCGGGAAGTTCGGCGGTTCGTTTGCGTCGCTCTCTGCCGCCGACCTCGGCGAAGTCGCGGCCAAGGCGGCCGTCGAGCGGTCCGGCCTTCCGCCGGCCGCGATCGACGAAGCGATCTTCGGCCACGCGCGTCAGGCGGGCGGCGGGCCCAATACGGCTCGACAGGTCTCGCACCGCGCCGGAATCCCCGATTCCGTGCCTGCTTATACCGTGAACAAAGCGTGCGCATCCTCTCTCAAGGCGTTGACGCTCGGCGCGCTCTCGATCGCGGCCGGCGAGAATGAGGCGGTCCTCGTGGGTGGCACCGAGTGCATGTCCGCGACACCGTATCTTCTGCCCCGCGCCCGCTTCGGTCATCGGATGGGGCACTCCGAGATCGTGGACGCCATGTATCGAGACGGCTTTCTCTGCCCCCTGTGCGGCCAGTTGATGGGCGAGACGGCGGAGAACCTCGTGCGCGAGTACGGGATCTTGCGTGCCGAGCAGGACGCGTACGCCGCCGAGTCTCAGCGGCGCGCCGCGGAGGCGATCGCGTCCGGCCGCTTCGACGACGAGATCGCGCCGGTCCGGGTCGAAGGTCAGAAGAGCGCGAGCCTCGTCGAGAAGGACGAGCACCCCCGGCCGAACACGACGGCAGAAGCGCTCGCGAAGCTGCCGCCGGTTTTCGACTCCGAATCGGGAACGGTCCACGCCGGCAACTCCTCCGGCATCACCGATGCCGCAGCGGCGCTCGTTCTCGCCTCGGAGAAAGACATGAAACGTGCCGGAGTCGAACCGCTCGCGCGTGTCGTTGCCTGGACTTCGGCCGGCGTCGAGCCGGAGCGGATGGGAATCGGACCGGTCCCGGCGATGCGATCCCTCCTCGGCCAGCAGAACCTCACCCTGTCGGATGTCGACCTCGTCGAGCTCAACGAAGCATTTGCCGCACAGGTGATCGCCTGCGGCCGGGAGCTCCCGCTCGACCTGTCTCGGCTGAACGTGAACGGCGGCGCGATCGCGCTCGGACATCCGATCGGAGCGACGGGCGCCCGAATTACGACGACCCTGGTGCACGAGATGAAAAAGCGTGGCGCGAAGCGCGGTGTCGCGACCCTGTGCGTTTCGGGCGGGATGGGAATGGCCGTTTTGCTCGAGCGAGACTAGCCGTGCCATCTAGAATCGACTCGTGCGCATCGCGTTGACCCTGGACGCCGGCGTTCCTATCGAGACGAACGACTACCTCCGTGCACTCCTCGACGCCGGAGCGCGGCGCGACGAGATCGTCGTGCTGCGTCCGGGCGATCCGATCCAGGAGGGATTCGACGGCGTGGTGATCGGAGGAGGAGACGACGTCAACCCCGGGCTCTACGGACGGCCGATCCTCGACGAAGGCAACGTGGAGGTGGATGCCGCGCGGGACGCGATCGACTTCCCTGTTTTCGACGAGGCATGGCGGGAGGAGGTGCCGATCCTCGGGATCTGCCGCGGACTCCAGGTCGTGAACGTGGCGCGCGGTGGGACACTGATTCAGGATCTGCCGCTCGAGAACCCGTCCGACGTGGCGCACCGCCATCCGAAGGAGCCGAACCGCCGCGACCATCCAGTCGATATCCGGGCTGGCTCACGGCTCGCGAGGATCGCCGGGGTGCCACAGATCGACGTCAACAGCCGGCACCACCAGGCGGTCGATCAGCCGGCCAAGGACTTCGTCGTGACGGCGACCGCCCCCGACGGAGTGATCGAGGCGCTCGAGGCGCGGGACGGTCGGTGGCTCGTAGCCGTTCAGTGGCACCCCGAGAACTTGACGGACGACGACGCTTCGCGGCGCCTGTTCCGCGAGTTCGTCGACGCGGCGCGACAGCGAGGTTCAAGGTTCGAGGTTCGAGGTTCGAGTTAGGGAGGAGAAAGCGGAATTCGGCCGCGACGCGCGCGGTTCTTTCACTCCCGGAGCTCTAGCAAAACGATCGGAGCCCTTCGAATGAAATCTCGCCTCGCAATCCTCATCCTGACTTTCGCCTTCGCCGGGCTGCCCGCTGTCGCACAGTCGCAGACCGCCGTCCAGAAGCTCGCCGAGGGCGTGTGGGCCGCGCAGCCGGCTCAGGGATCGAACGTCGGCTGGTTCCTCTATGGCGACGGCGTGGTTGCCGTAGACTCGGCGGGCGACGCCGCCACCGCGAAGGACATCTTGAAGCAGATCGCAGACACGACTGGCGGGAAGCCGGTTCGGTATCTGGTTCTGACCCACGCACACGCCGATCACTCGGGCGGCGCGCGCGCGTTCGTCGCTGCCGGCGCGCACGTGATCTGCCAGGAGAACGCGGCCTCGCCGATTCTGAACTTCATTACGCAGCCGACCAACGACCCCGCCGATCCCCTGGCGGGCAAGCGCAATTTCTTTCCGACGCTGTTGACCGTCTCGGAGAGGCTGATCCTCTTCGACGGACAGCGGCGCGCCGACGTCCAGTGGCTGGGGCCGGCTCACACGACCGCCGACCTCGTCGTGCTTCTCACGGCAGAGAAGGTCCTGTTCGTCGGCGACCTCGCCTTGAACGGAGGGCTTCCCGATCTCCACCTCCCAGACGCCGATCCGGGCGCGTGGGCGAAAACTCTTCCGCGCCTCGCGGCAATTCGGATCGAGAAGATGGTTCCGGGGCACGGGCAGATCGGACCGACCACGGGCATCGGCGACACACTCGCTTACCTGCGAGGTCTCGATGCGATCGTACAAAAGCTCGTGCGCTCGGGAACGCCCGAAGAGTACCTGGAGATCCGGCTGCGCGAGCCGGACAATCGGATTCCGAACGTGCCGCTCTCGGAAGCGCACTTTAAGAATGCCGTTGCCGTCTTCCATCGGGAGAAGGAGAAGATGTCAAAACCGGTGACGACTCCGACCAAGCCTCCGCAGCCGACCCCTCGCCGAAACACCACTTCCTGAGGTAAGAAGAGGCGTGCCCCTCCGCCTCACGACCGCCTCGGGTCGCGCCGACCTCGCGATCGATATACCGCCCGTCAACGTGCTCGACGTGGCGGTGCTCGAGGAGTTCGCGCGGCTCGTCCTTCACGCGGGAGGGGAACGTGTCCTCGTTCTCTCCGGTCTTCCGCGAGCCTTCTCGGCTGGAGTATCCGTCGCCGAGCACGTCCCGGATCCCCGCGCCATCGAGTCGATGCTGGCCGCGATGCGCGGCGCATTGAACGCGCTCGTCAAGACACCGGCCGTCACGATCGCCGCCGTTGCCGGCGCGTGTCTCGGGGGCGGCGCGGAGCTCGCGGCGGCGTGCGACGTGGTCATCGTCAGGGAGGACGCGCGAATCGGTTTTCCCGAGATCCGTCTCGCTTGCTTCCCTCCTGGGGCGGCCGCGCTGCTTCCGATCAGAATCGGCGGCGCTCGTGCCGCCGATTGGATCTTGACCGGACGAACCGTGTCCGGTCGCGAAGCCGCGCAAGTCGGGTTCGCGTCACGCGCTGTTTCTCCGGCGAACCTGGAAAAGGAAACGGCGCTTTTCGCGGACCAGCTCCTCTCGACGAGCCCCGCTGCGCTCGCGGGAGCACGCGATCTCCTTCGCGCCGAGCGACGCCGCGCGCTCGCGGAAGCTCTTCCGCACGCCGAGGATGCCTATCGGATGCTCGCCGGCAATGAGGATCTCGCCCGCGCGGTCGAGGATTTCCAGCGCGGGACACGGGACACGGGACGGAGGACAAAGAGTCGGGAGATCGGCGAGGACTAGCGGAACCGGTGCCCTCTCCTCGTCGGGGAGAGGTCAGGTTGAGGGTTTTCCTCCACCTCCGCTTACAATCCCGGCTCGCGTGATCGTCTACGTCAACGGCCGCTTCGTCCCCCGCGAGGAGGCGAGGATCTCACCCGAGGACCGGGGGTTTCTATTCGCCGACGCGATCTACGAAGTCGTGCGGTACGGCGCCGGCCGGCCCTATCGTCTGACCGAGCATCTGGGGCGCATGCGCGACGGCTTGACCGAGGTCCGGATTCCAGCCACGCCGGACTTCTTCCCGGCGGTCGCGTCGCGGCTCCTAGTCGAGAACGGCCTCGACAAGGAGGACGCGCTCGTCTACGCGCAGGTCTCCCGCGGCGCCGCGCCGCGCTATCACTCCTTTCCGCCCGAGAACCCTCCCCCGACGATCTTCGCGTTCGCGCGTCTGACCGATCCTCCCCCGCCCCGGGAGGGAGGACGCGCCATCTTCGTCCCGGACGAGCGGTGGGGTCGATGCGACATCAAGAGCGTCATGCTCTTGCCGAACGTCCTCGCCTCGCAGAAGGCGCGGGAGGCGAACGCGATCGAAGCGATCCTGGTTCGGGATGGGATCGCGTGGGAAGGAACGAAGGCAAACCTGTTCGCGTATGCGCGCGGAGCGCTGCGAACGGCGCCGAAAGGACCGCGGATCCTCCCGGGGGTCACGCGCGCCGCGGCGCTGGAAGCGGCCGCCGGTCTCGGTTACCGCGTCGAGGAGCGACCGGTGACCGTCGAAGAGCTCTTCTCGTCGGACGAAGTGTTCCTCGCATCGACGACGCTCTGGACCTATCCTCTCGTGGAGATCGAAGGCCGACGCATCGGAAACGGCCGGCCCGGCTCCGTCGCGACGCGGATCCGGGAAGTCCTCCAGGCGGAGTTTCGCGGCGCGCGAGTGGGATTGGCGTCTTGAGGGCCGCCTCGACGACGGCCGTGAGAGAGCAAGCGGCCGTTGGTTCCGTGTCGCGGCCGGCTCGACGCCGGCCGGAAGAGGGTAAACGGCCGTGGGGCAGCATCCCATGGCTGAAACTACGTCCTGTCGCGATTTGATCAGCCAGCCGGGTACCTCGCTTCGACCGTCGACGAGATCCCGCCCCTCGACGAAAACCGCCCCGTCACCGTCATCCGCCTCGGCCGGCACGCCGCGACGCAGTCGCGCAGGATTCTGTTGACCGCGTTCTCGTAGAAGATGCCGACGTTTCGGTAAGCGACGATGTAAAGCTTCAACGACTTGAGCTCGAGACAGAGCTCGTCGGGCACGTAGCGAATCGTCAGATGGCCGAAATCAGGGAGCCCCGTCTTGGGGCAGATCGCGTTGTACTCGGGGATCTCGACCGTGATCTCGTAGTCGGGATACTGGTTCGGCCACGTATCGATCACCGGGAGCTCGGCGTCGATTCCTGACGTTGCGTGCTCTTTCGTATACTCGGCCACAGCCGGAATCCTAGTGGATTTGGTCTGCTACGATCCGCGCGCTCGTGCACTGGATCGTCGACACTTTTCACAAGCTGACCGACGTCGAGACGCTGATCCGCGTCGGCGGCCTCACCGCGATGACTGCCATCGTGTTTGCGGAGACGGGGCTCATGATCGGGTTCTTTCTCCCCGGTGACTCGCTTCTCGTGACCGCGGGAGTCTTCGCGGCCGCGGGGAAGTTGAACGTTTGGCACTTGATCGGTCTTCTGTCGATCGCCGCGATCGTCGGGGACACGGTCGGCTACTGGTTCGGCCGCCGAGTCGGTCGCGCGCTCTTCAATCGACCGAAGTCAATGCTCTTCAACCCCGCGCACTTGCGTCGCGCCCACGACTTCTACGAGAAGCACGGGGGAAAGACGATCATCATCGCCCGGTTCATGCCGATCATTCGGACGTTCGCTCCGATCGTCGCCGGGATGGGACAGATGAATTACCGCCGATTCGTTTCGTTCAATGTCTTCGGCGGAATCTTCTGGGTCCTTTCGATGACCGGGATCGGCTACTTCCTGGGACAGATTCCAGGGGTGCGGGAGCACATCGAGATCGTCATCGTCATCGTGGTGTTCCTGTCGATCCTGCCAGGGATCATCGCGGGAGCCCGCGAGTGGATGAAGAAGCGGCGGGAAAGAGCTCAGAGTTCAAAGCTCAAAGTTCAAAGCTCGGAGTAGCGTCCGGCGGGCCGACGCTGAATTTGAACCTTGAAACCTGAACCTTGAACCGGTTCACGCGACCGCGGATACCGGTCGCTCGCCAGTCGGCGGCGGCGGAACTCGATCTCGGAGCTCGCGCACGAGATCGGCGATCTCCGTCTCGTGAATCCGGTCGTGCTCGGCCATCATCCGTGGAATGTCCGACAGCTCGATGCGGCCGACGCCTTCCTGCCAGGCGGTCCGGTTCCAATCGGCCGCGGAGGCGCCCCGCAGCGACTGAAGGTTGCGCGTGCGGGCGGTCGTGAACGCGAGGAGACCCTCGGCGAGATCGCGTCGCAGGTAGAGGCGCTCGCGCGCGACCCGGTCGCCGTCGAAGTTCGACAGCAAAGGCTCGTCCTCGGTGAGCACCCGGCGAACGCGCGCGCCATAGCCTTCGCGCTCGAGGTCGGCCAGGTGCCAGGCGTGCTCGACCAGCGAGAAGCCTCCCGCCGTGCCGCGCTGTCGCACCATGTCCTCGGGAAGCTCCGCCGCGGCGCGCGCGAGGAGCGCCGGAGTCGATTCGAGCGTGAGCAGGAGAGTTTCGAGTTCGCGTTTGGTCATGATCGGATCGGATCTTCTAACCTTCCTGTACGCATGGAAAGTCCCAAAAGTTTCGTCCCCGAGAAGCGAAGCGACGAAGGATCTCCCGAAAAAGCCCAACGGGGCTAGACTCAACCGATGGTTCTTGACTCGATCCGGTCGTTCTTTTCCTCGAAGGAGTCTCCTGCGTCTGCGGGCCCCACCGCCGATCCCATTGCAATCGCCGCCTGTGCGCTTCTCCTCGAGATCGCCCATGCAGACGAGGACTTCACGGTCGAGGAGCGGGACAGAATTGCGCGCCATGCACGGGAAGACCTCGGCGTTCCCGTCGAGGACGTCCGCGAAGTGCTGCGTCTCGCAGAAGAGGCGCGGCGCGAGAGCGTCGACCTCTATCAATTCACGAAGCTCGTGACCGAGGGCTTCTCGAGGGAACAGCGGCTTCGCTTGATCGAGGCGATCTGGGGCGTCGTCTACTCGGATGGAGTCTTGACGGCCGTCGAGGGGCAACTCGCTCGCCGCATCGCCGAGCTCCTCGGATTCCAGCATCCGGAAGTCCAGGCCGTTCGGGAGCGCGTCGCGGCGCGGAAACGCTGACCGAAGTCGGGGAAGTCGTGAGGGTGTTTCAGTTCGAGTGAGGCGTCAGCGCCCTCACCCCGACCCTCTCCCGGAGGGAGAGAGAGTCGGCGTCAGAATCTCGGCAGCACTCTCTTCTCGAGCGGGATCCTCTCGAACGGTTCGGGCGCCGACGCCGCCACGTAGGCAAATATCGCCACGGCCGCCGTCATGCAATCGAGCGATTCGGGCTCGATCTTGTCGAAGGTGTCGTTCGCCGTATGGTGCCAGTCGAAGTAGCGGGAAGCGTCCTGCCGGACGGTGAAGAGCGGAACGCCGGCGAGAACGAGACGCGAGATGTCGGCACCGCCGGCACCGGCCGATTTCACGTCGCCCGCGCCGATCGGCTCGAGAAGAGCAGCGATCTCCTTGACCAGAGGTTCCGCGGAAGGTCCAGCGTTCCAGGAGAAG
>DASXTN010000185.1:0-6065 GCA_036505435.1 Thermoanaerobaculia bacterium
TGAACCTCGAACCTTGAACTTTGAACCCGTTTAGTGGAACGACTCGCGTGAGTTTTTTCTGGCTTCTTCGAGGTCGCGGACCCGCTCGACGACGTCGCGATAATTGGTGTTGATGCCGTAGACCTCGAGAAACGTCTTGTAGGCGAGGTTCATGTCTCCCGAGTCCTGGTACACACGCGCGAGGTCGTAGAGAAGGCCGGCCGTCTCGGATTCCCGAATGCCCGGCGTCGCGAGGCCTTTCGCGTACCACTTGATCGCGAGCTGCGGCATCCCCTTCTCCAGGAAACAGAGGCCGAGGAGGCTGCAGCATTCGACCGTCAGCGCCGGCGCCTTGCTCGCGAGCTGAAATTCGCCGATCGCTTCGTCCAAAAGTCCCATCTCCTTGTAGGCGATTCCGAGGTTGTAGTGGGTCTCGTAGTCCTCCGCTGAGAGTTGCTGCTCGACGCCCTTGCGGAACTCGCGGAAGAGGTCCTGGAGCGAAGCTTCGTCCTGAGTCTCCCCGAGAATCGGAGCGACGGGCGGGGTGACCTCCTCGATCAGCTCTTTTTCGAGCTCCTCGGCGAGGTTGAAGAACTGCTGCTCGTCGGCAAAGAGGTTCTCATCGTCCACTGCCCGAGGACGCGCCATGGGAGACTCGCGGCGGGGAGATTCGGCCGCGGCGCGCTGCATCTTTTCTCCGATGAGCGATCCGAGCTCGGGCGCGAGCACCCCGAAGCCGGTGTCGCTCGGGCCATGGGGTGTCAACCGCACTCCACTCGAGGGTCTTCCCTCACCGCGTGAGGTAGAAATCGGCGCCGGGGAAGACTCGGGAAGCCCGGCAAATGCGTCGAAGGGCGCCCGCTCGGAAGCGGACCGCGGTTGGGAAGCCGGAAGCTCGATCTCGAACTCGTCGAAGACGACCTCGGGCGCGGCGGGCGGGCGCGACGAACCGGCCGACAGGCCGAGCCGCGCGTAGAGCGCGACGGCAAGGCTTTCCCTGCCCTGCCGCCGATATGCGCCCGCGAGCGCCTCGGCCTCGCGCGGGGCGCCGGGGTTCCCGAGCTCCACCATCAGCTCGACCAATCGTTCGCGGGCAGCGAGAGCTTCCGGATTCCGTTTCGCGAGAGCGTGCAGCCGCTGGATCGCCCGATCTTTGAGCCCGTAGCGAGCGAGAACTTCCGCCTCTTCGAGAGCCGCCTGAGTGTCGTCGGCCCGTGCCGATTCACGCGGCGGAGGCGTCGGAGGGGCGGCGGGAGGAGAAGGCGGAGGAGCGATCTTCACCAAGCGCGCCGACGCTTCCGCATGAACTGGATCGACTGAGAGGATTCGGCGGTAGTGCTCCGAAGCCGCGGCGATGTCGCCGCGCGCCTCCGCCTCACCGGCGAGAGCGAGCCGCATGGTGATCGACGACGCGGCATCGCCCGCTCGTTCACGAACTTCGGCCAACCTCTCGCGCGATGCGCGGTGCTCGGGATGTGCGTCGAGGATCGGCGCGAGATGGGAGGCCGCTCCGGCGAAGTCTTCCGCTTCGATGGCCCGGTCGACGAGCGGCGAGACCGCTTCGAACGCGCGATCCGGTGAGCCCTCGTCGAGACGGATCCTGCCGAGCAGAATGCGGGCAGACTCGTTGTCCGGCTCGAGCTCGAGAGCGTCTTCGGCGGCGGCGGCGGCGGCAGAAGCCTCGCCGCTCGCGAGGTGTGCTTCGCCGAGGAGGACCCGGGTCTCCGCCGTGCGTGGTCCGGCGTTCAGCGCCGCGATCGCAGAGGTGAGGTCGTTCGAAGCGAGATACGAGCGGATGATCTGGATTCGTGCGCCGGAGTCGTTCGGGTCGAGCTCCAGCGCCTTCCGGAAAAAGGTCGTCGCCTCCTCGTGCGCTCCTCGCCGCTGGAGCAAACCGCCGATCGCATCGTAGCGTGCGACCGCCTGTCCGATCTCTCCGGCGACGCGGTGGAGGTCGGCAAGACGCGTCTGGACCCTCAGGTCCCCGGGGTCGAGAGCGACGATCTTCGAGTAAGCGGCGATCGCTCCCTTGAGATCGTTCTTCTTCAGCCACTGCTCAGCGAGCGTGTGGTAGTGGCTTCTCGCGTCCTGCGTCAGCCCCTGCCGCGTATAGAGCTCGGCGAGCCGCTCGTAGATGTCGAGCCGGGTCGGATCGATCTTGTTGATCTTCTTGAAGATCGCGATTGCCTTCAAAAAGAAGCCGTCGGCCGAGTAGAGCTCGGCGATCCGGACGAAGTGCTCGATCGCGTCGGCGGGTCGGCCCATGCGCACGCAGAGGTCGCCCGCCTTGTTCAGAGCGAAGGCGTCCTTGGGGTTTTCCGCAAGCAGGCGCAGATAGTCCTGTAGCGCCTGGTCGAGCCTTCCCCGCGACAGGTTCTTCTCGGCGGATTGGACGATCCGGTCGCGCGCACCGGACATGAACGGAGAGATTTTAACCGGTGCGGCGGGATTTTCCCGCGCGGCCGCGTCGCGAAGCCGTGAGAAGCGGCTCCGGTTCGCCGCTTCCGGGGACGACGCCGTGGTAGCTCAGGCGGTGCTCCGAGCAGGGCCCGTACGCCGAAAGTGCCTCCCAGTGCTCCGACGTTCCGTATCCCCTGTGGTGCTCGAAGCCGTACGCTGGATAGCGGCGGCCGAGCTCGTCCAAGAGCCGATCGCGCTCGACCTTCGCGATCACGGATGCGGCGGCGACCGAAGAGCAGAGCGCGTCACCGTGGATGATCGGCAGCTGCGGGAGCCGCATCCCCGGCACTGCGACCGCATCGAGGAGCAGCGCTTCCGGTTGGGGGTTCAAAGCGAGGATCGCCGCGCGCATCGCCGCGAGACTTGCACGGAGGATGTCGCGCACGTCGATCTCCGCGGCACTGATCATCCCGACGCCGACGGCGATTGCGTGATCGCGAATGGCGCGTGCGAGCCGCTCGCGGCAGCTCGCGTCGAGGCGCTTCGAGTCGTCGAGGCCGACGAGGATGCAACCGGGAGGCAGGATGACGGCAGCGGCGACGACGGGACCGGCCAGGGCTCCCCGCCCCGCTTCATCGACTCCTGCAACGACTCGGTAGCCGCGGCGGCGGAGCTCCTGTTCGATCCGGTCGAGCTCGCGAAGACGCCCGAGCTCCGCGAACAGGGTCGACAGCGGGTCGAACTTCACGTGCTGAATTGTGACCCGACCGTTACAAGTTGCAAGCTGCAGGTTTCAAGGCTGAGGGCCTGCAGCTTCAGACCGGTAACCTGCAACGCTTAATCCGTTCTCTTCTCTCCGATCCGTGCGGCCTTGCCTTTGCGCTCGCGCAGATAGTAGAGCTTGGCACGACGAACGGCGCCTTTTCGGTCCACCTCGATCTTGTCGATCACCGGCGAATGAAGTGGAAAGATCCTCTCGACGCCGATGCCGCTCGAGATCTTCCGCACCGTGAACGTCTCCCGAGCCCCCCCGCCCCGCCGTGCGATCACGACGCCCGCGAAGACCTGAATGCGTTCTTTTTCGCCTTCCCGGACCTTGACGTGCACACGCACCGAATCGCCGGGCGCGAAGTTCGGAACGTCTTTGCGCAGGAGGGGCTTTTCCACGTCCAGAAGGATGTCGCTCATATGGATCCTCTCTCGAACCCCGGTGGTTAGGGAAAGCTCACGCTCGATCGAGCGGAACGGCGAATTATACAGGCTCCAAGTTACGGGTTCCAAGCTTCGAGTGACTTCTCGGGCCCCTGAAACCCGCAACTCGTCACTCTCACTCCTGTCCTTCTTCCCCCGGCTCTTCCGGCCGACCGGCGAGCAGGTCCGGCCGCCGTTCGCGCGTGCGCTCGAGTGCTCGCGCTCGCCGCCACCGGAAGATCCTGGCGTGGTCTCCCGAGATGAGCGTCTCCGGCACGGACATCCCGCGGAATTCTCGGGGTCGGGTGTAGTGAGGGTAGTCGAGACGGTTGCGAGAGAAGGACTCTTCCTCGAGAGACTCGCTCGATCCCACCACGCCCGGCACCAGACGGGAAACCGCTTCCGTGACCGCGAGCGCCGCGGCCTCGCCGCCGGGCAAGACGAAGTCGCCCAGGCTGACTTCCTGGTCGAAAAGCCGCAGAAGCCGCGCTCTCTCGTCGATCCCTTCGTATCGGCCGCAGACGAGGAGCAACCGTTCACGCGAAGCGAGTCTTTCGACGAGGCGCTGGTCGAGTCTCTCCCCATCGGGGGTGAGCAGCACGGTCCAGGCGCGCGGCAGTCCAGCCGCGTCGCGCCGTGCTTCGACGGCGGCGGCGATGACCGGCGCCATCATGACCATACCCGCACCTCCGCCGTAGGGCTCGTCGTCGACTTTCCGATGGCGGCCTTCCGCGAAAGACCGAAGGTCGGTGATCCTGACTTCGAGCAACCCCGCGGCGATTGCCTTTCCGAGGAGGCTCTCGCCCAGAGGGGACCGAAAGTACTCGGGAAAGATCGTCAGGATCTCGATGAGCATGGTTGCGGGTTGCAAGTTGCGTTTCAGGAAACCGAAACGCTAGAGGTCCAGTAGCCCTTCCGGGAGATCGAGCACGATGCGGCGAGCGGCGCGGTCCACGGATAGGACGATCGGGTGAGTAAAGGGGACCGCGACCGGCTCCTCCCTTCCGGAGTCGACGAAGAGCATCGGTCCGCCCGGGGTTTGTTCGAGCGTCGACGCGCGGCCGACCAGCCGGCCATGCGGGTCCTCGCAGCGCCAGCCTTCGATCTCATGGCTGTAGTAGAAGCCTTCAGGGGTGGCGACTGCGTCTTCCTCGCGGACGAGCAAGTCGCCCCCGGAGAGTTCCCCGGCGGACTCGGCGTCGTCGACCCCGCGGAAATGAATCAGGACTCGAGAACCATGGAGCCGCGCCGAGTCGATCGTGAGCGAGCGCTCGCTCTCGTTCCGGCGCCAGACAAGGTCGAGACCAGCGACGAAGCGCTCCGGAAAATCGGTTGCCGGTTCGACGGAGACTTCGCCCGCAGTTCCGTGAGGCCTCCGGACGATTCCGACCAGGAGCATGGACAGAGAACGGTCGCCGGGACTCCCGCTCACGGCTCACAGCCGCCGAGACCTTCAGTCCCGGACGCGGACGATCACACGCTTGCCGCGTGCGGCCGCGGCAGCGCCGACGAAAGCCCGGATCGCCCGCACGGTTCGACCATCACGGCCGATGAGCCGTCCGCGCTCCGGCTCCGGCACGGAGATTTCGTAGACGACCGTTCGCCCTTCGACCGTCTCGGTGACACGGGTCTCCTCGGGTCGATCCGAAAGTCGACGGACGATCGTCTCGATCAG
The DNA here is from genome assembly GCA_036505435.1 of Thermoanaerobaculia bacterium. GTDB lineage: Bacteria > Acidobacteriota > Thermoanaerobaculia > UBA5066 > Gp7-AA6 > Gp7-AA6. The sequence goes on from DASXTN010000185.1 coordinate 5,246, forward strand.
TCGACGCATCGTGCGGAAAACGGGAAACGGAAAACGCAAAACCGACGGAGCTTCACGAGGCCTGTACCTCCGGCTCGTTCTCGAGAAGAGAACGCACGGTGGGCGATACGGCCGCACCCTTTCCGATCCAGTAGCGCGCGCGCTCCCGGTCGAACGAAACGATGGGCGGTTCCCGCATCGGATCGTACGCACCGAGCTCCTCGAGGACTTCTGCACGCGCAGTGGATCGGGAGTCGGAAACCACGATGCGGTAATGCGGACGGTTCCGCGCGCCCATCCGACGCAGTCGGATCTTCAGCATGACGTTTCCTTTCCAGCGTTTTCGACGGGGTCGAGAAGCCCGGCGACCGATGGCAAGCGGCCCCGAGACCGGGCCTCTCTTCCCCCGGACTCCTTGGAAGCTTCCAGGGAGCGAGCGCCATTCTATCGGGTCGCAAGTTACAGGTTACGCGCCCCAACGACACCCGGACCCCTGCAACTCGTCACTGACAACCCGAAACCGGCCTCACTGGTTGCGCGGGGCGGGAAGCGGCAGGCGGGAGAGGTCGAGTCCGCGGACCCCTTTCCTTGCCGCTCTCATCAGCTTTCGCATCTGCTGGTACTGCTTCAACAACCGGTTGATCTCGGCGACGCTCGTTCCGGAACCGGCGGCGATGCGCTTCTTTCGGCTGCCGTTCAGGACCTGCGGATAACGCCGCTCGTCGGCGGTCATGGAATCGATGATCGCCGCTATCCGGACGAGAGACCTGTCGTCCACCGCGTCGGGCTGGGCGAGGCCGCGAAACGGTCCGCCTTTCGGCAGCAGGTCGAGGAGGCCGGA
>DASXTN010000186.1:0-1816 GCA_036505435.1 Thermoanaerobaculia bacterium
GAGCGTCTGCTGAAAGAGAACGAGCTGCCGGGCACATTCGCCGTTTTCGATCGCGGTCTGCTCGCGTTGAACGTCCGCTCGGCTGTGCGCACCTTCTTCCACGATGGGATCGTGTTTGCCGCTCTCGATGCGGTCAACAACCCCGAGAAAAACCCCACCATCACTCAGCTCGCCGTCGGCTGATTCGCGCTCAAGCAAGTCCCACAACACCGGTCGCCTCCGACCGCTCGCTTCGCGAGCGCCTGCGCCCCCGACGTTTATCACGGTCGCTGGCGGCTTCCTGACCGGCACCGGAACGCCCCCACAACCGCAGGGCCACGCGTTCACGTCTCGTTCATCTTCATCGTCGCCAGAATGTATTCACGTCGCGTTCACTGCGCCCTCTCTACGCTCGGCGATGAAAGGAGAGAAGGCATGAGAAAAAGAGCTACCGTTACGTTGATCGCCTTCGTCTTTGCACTGGGCGTCGCTTCCGCTGCGACCGCCAAGGGCGCGCACGCCATGACTCTGTCGGGGACGGTGTCCGCTCTCGATCAAAAGGCGAAGACGTTCTCACTGAAGGACGATAAGGGCAAGGCGACGGCGATCACCTGGACCGCCGCGACGAAGGTCCGCGGTGGAACCTTGAAGGACGGCGAGCGCGTCGACGTCAGCGTGTTCCAGAAGGACGGGAAGACCGTTGCGACCTCGATCCGAGTTGCTTCCGCGAGGGTGGCGAAAGCCTCTTAGCTTTCCGGAGGACCTCACGGTCCCCAGCCCCTCGCTCGCGGAGCACATCCCCCTCCACGGCCGGAGCCGGCGGCTCCGGCCGCTTTTTTGGGTCACGTCTTCACGAGTCGCCCGGTCACAAGTTCCGCCGCAGCGCGCTTGCCGACTTTGCGAAGCAAAGTGGCAAGTGGAGACCTGACCCTACTCGGCCGCCGGCAGCACCGCGCGAAACACTGCCCCACCGCCGAGACGTTCCTCGACCTCGACGCGCCCGCCGTGGGCGCGAGCGATCTGATCGACGATCGCGAGCCCGAGCCCCGACCCTTCGGGATGCCGCAACCGGGCCTCGTCGAGACGCACGAACCGATCGAAGATGTGGCGACGCTCTTCGGGAGGAACGCCGGGTCCCCGATCCCGCACCTCGAAAATGGCCTCGCCGTTACGCGTTCCCGCGGCCACCTCGACTGCGCTGCCGCGCTCCGTGTAGACCGCGGCGTTCGATACGAGATTCGTCGCGAGCCGAAACAGCGCCGAGCGGTCTCCGAGCACGGACGCAGCGTCGTTTTGGAACAGCTCGAGCCGCACCTGCCGCGCGGCTGCGAGGGGACGAGAGGCTTCGACGGACTGTTCGGCGATCGCGGCGAGGTCTACGACCTCGAAGCTCGACGGCGGGGCCGCGTCGGCGCGCGCGAGCGACAGGAGATTCTCCGCTTCCCGCGCGAGGCCACGTGCAGTCTGCTCGATCGTTTCGAGCGATCGCCGCTGCTCATCTCTTCCGGCCCCCGTGCGCAGCGCATCCTGCGCCTCTCCGAGGAGGACCGCGATCGGAGTCTTGAGCTCATGCGCCGCGTCGGCGACCAGGCGACGCTGCGCCAAGAAGGCGCGCTCGAGCCGCTCGAGCAGGGAATTGATCACAGCGGTCAACCTCTGGAATTCGTCTCCGCCGGTCGAAACACGAACGCGCCGCGAGAGGTCGGACGCCTCCACCGACTTGGCGAGGTGCGTGACTTCCTCGACCGGGCGCAACGCGCGGTCGAGGACGAACGCGAGGATCGCCGCCGTGCCGAGGAACCCGAAGGCGACGAGACCGACGAGAGCGCGATCGAGC
>DASXTN010000187.1:0-3047 GCA_036505435.1 Thermoanaerobaculia bacterium
TGCGACTCGATCCGGTCGGGCGACACCCCTCCCGCGACGAGAACCGACCGCACGGAATCCGCCCGCAGCCGCGAGAGCTTAAGGTTGTACTCCGAGGTGCCGTCGGAGTCCGTGTGACCCTCGACCAGCACGCGCTGGTTCGGGACGGTCGCCAGGGCTTTCGCGATCTCGGTCAGGCGGGCGCGCATCGCGGGTTTCACGTCGGATTTGTTCACGTCGAAGTAGATACTCCCGGGAAGCGTGACGATCAAACCACGCGCCTCCTGCCTCACCGACGCGAGCTGCGAGAGCGTCTTGCGCAGCTCCTCCTGCGTCTTCTGCTGCTCCGCCTGGAGCCGCGCCAGCTCGGCGGCGTGCGCCGCCTGCGCCTTCTGCTGCTCCTCGAGCCTCCGGCGCTCGGCTTCGGCCGCTTTCTGGGCGTCCTCCGCAGCCTTTCGGCTCGCTTCGAGCTCGGCACGGGTCTTCTCGAGCTCCGAGGCGGCTCGGTCGCGTTCGGCTTGCGAACGGGCGGCGGCTTCGCGCTCGGCGGCGGCCCTCTCCGCAGCCAGGCGCGCTTCGAGGTCCGCTCTCGCCTGTTCCCGTTCGCGCGCCGCGGCCTCCTGGGCGGCGAGGCGTTCCTCGGCGACACGGCGCTCGGCGAGCGCGCGTGCCTCCGCCTCCGCGGCACGCCTCTCCGCTTCGGTGCGGGCACGGGCTTGAAGCGCGACGATCTCCGCGTCGCGAACGGCGATCTCGCCCTGGCGCTTCCGTTCGGTCTCTCTGCGGATGGCCTCCTCGGCGCTGCGACCCTCGGCGTGATACTGCGCCTGTCGCGCCTCGGCTTCGGCGACTCGGGCCCAGTGCGCGGAGGTCGGCGCGTCTTTTCCGACGTCCCAGGTGCTCTCCGCCATCCGCAAGTGCGCGACCGCGGAATCGTACTCGCGCGCCGCGAACTGGTCGGCGTTCGCGTTTTTCGCGTCCTGCACCGCCAGACGCGCCTCGGCGATCTCCCGGGGAGGCGGACCGGCGGCACATGCGACCGCGAGGGCGGCGAGGGCCACCGGAAGCAATCTCACGTACTTGCGCATCGATCCACCTCCTCTAGGGGGTCTGTCCCCGCAGCTGTCGCGTCTTCGCCTCCAGCTCATCCGCCTGCTGTTTGAGGGTTGCCGCCTCCGCTCTCATCCGTTCGGCGTTCGCTTTCGCCTCGGCCGCCTCCGCATACTCCCGCGCCTCTTCGAGCCGGCGGGTCGCGGTCGTTCCCTCCCCGCGGGAGGACGCGAGTCGCCCCTCGTCCCAGGCGCGGCGCGCCTTCCCGATCAGGTCCGGAGCGCGTTCTGCGGCTCCCGCGGCCTCCGCGCGCCGAACGGCTGCTTCGGTTTCGGCAAGGAGCGCCGGAGTCGCCGGCGGCCCGCTCGAGGCGCATCCCGCAGTGAGTGAGACGGCGATCAGCGAAACGATAGCTCTCTTCATGCGGGCCTCCTCTCGAATGGGGCAAGCGCCAGAACGCCTTCGCCGACTCTATTGCATTGGCGATGCCATGGGTCCGCCCGGCTTTTGGGGATAATCGCCGACGAATGGCGAGCGAAGAGGACCTCACGGTGGCGCTCGCGCGGGAAATCCAGGCGGCGGTCGCGGAGACGGCGCTCGAGCCCGGGCCGCGCATGGCCGAATCCCGCTCGGAAGAGGACGAGCGGGAGATTCACCTGCCTCTTCGGCGAGCCGGAGACCACGTGACCCCGACGGTTCCCGAGGGCGTCCGCCTCGCCCGCGCTAAAACTCTCCTGCTGCGAACACTGCGTTTTCTGTGGAGAAACCAGGCGTCGTTCAACGCGCTCCTGATCGAAGCGTCCAGAGGAGTCGTCGCCGCGCTCGACCGGCATCGCGAGGCGACCGACGCGCTCTCCCGTCTGGAGGAAGACTCCCGCCGTCGGGATTCGGCGCAGGACGCGCGGCTCGCGCACTTGGAGACGCTCGTCGCGACGGGCGAAACCCCGGGAGCCGGTCTGTCGGCTCGATCGCCCGAGCTTCCGGCGAGCGTTTACGCCGTCTTCGAGGAGCGGTTTCGCGGCTCGATCTCGGAAGTCACCGAGAAGCAGAGGTTCTATCTCCCCTTCGTGAGGAGCCTGCCCGGACCCGTCTTCGACGCGGGCTGCGGAAGGGGGGAGTTCCTGAGGCTGCTCGGGGAAGAAGGCATCGCCGCGCGCGGCGTCGAGTCGAGTGAGCATGCGGTTCGCGCGTGTCGCGCCGCGGGGCTCGACGTCCGGGAGGCGGACGCAATCGAGGCGCTCGCCGCCGAGCCGGCCGCGAGCCTCGGCGGGGTGGTCGCCTTCCAGGTCGTGGAGCACTGGACGGCCGCGGCGACGTTTCGGTTCCTCGCCTCGGCACGGCGGGCGCTCGCCCCCGGAGGGATCCTGATCGTCGAGACCGTAAACACCGACTCGCTCTCGGCAATGAACGCGTTCTATCTCGACCCGACCCACGTCCGTCCGGTTCCGCGAGAGGCGCTCGAGTTCCTATGCGATACCGCCGGGTTCCGGGAGATTCAGATCGAGTTCCGCTCTCCGCTTCCCGCCTCCGAGAAGCTCGAGGAGCGGACGGCGAACGACGCGCGCCTGAACGCCCTCCTCTTCGGACCTCAGGACTACGCCGTCATCGCGCGGGTGCCCCGGGAGTGAGTCGCGCGTCGTACGCCGGCCGGCGGTGACCGGCGGATGAAGGTGCCGCGCGTTCTCGTCGCCGCCGTGCAATCGCCGTTCTCCGGCGGGGGCGCCGAGCTCCACGTCCGCCGGCTGGCGGAAGAGCTCGCCCTCCGCGGGGTCGAGGCGGACCTGGTCACCCTGCCCCTGATCGAGCGCGACCGCTTCGATCTCGTTCGAAGCGCGCTCGCATGGAGGTCGCTCGATCTGGCCGAGGTCGGCAACCGGAAGGTCGACGCCATCATCGCGACTCGCTTCCCGAGCTACGTCGTGAAACATCCGAACAAGGTCGTCTGGGTGATCCACCAGTACCGGCAGGCGTACGACCAGTTCGGCACTCCGTGGAGCGACTTCACGGCTTCGACCGAA
>DASXTN010000188.1:0-3085 GCA_036505435.1 Thermoanaerobaculia bacterium
TGCCGCGCCGTCCGCTCGTCACGGCAGGAGAGAAGTTTCGCGTAGACGTCGCTTCCGACGAGATGGGGAAGCCCGATCAGAACGAGCAGAGCGAGGACGTCTCCGATGCCGAGATCGCTCGAGAGCGGAAAGCTCCAGGTCGCCGGCGGAAGGCCGCTCAGGCCGTGCGACCCGGTCAGTGCGAAGTAGAGCGCCACGCCGGGAATCGCGATGAGCATGACGCCGTATTGGACGAGGTCCGTTCGCGCGACCGCGAACTGGCCGCCGAGCGCGGTGTATGCGACGAAAACGGCGGTCGAAGCGAGCAGCGCCGGCAGGGGAGGCACACGAAGCGCTGCAGTGAGAACGGTCTGGGTCGCCGCGACCAGTAGGGCGAACCAGACGATCTCCGAAACGAGCACCAGCACGGCGGCCGCGCGCCGCGCGCCGTCCCCGTAGTAGCGGCCGACGATCTCGGGCAAAGTAACGGCCTCCTCCCGACGCACCCGCGCGGCAAGGAAGAGGCCGAGCAAGGCAAGCCCGAGCGCTCCGGCGAGATCCAGCCAGAGTCCGGAGATCCCGTGTGCGTAAACGAACGACGCGAGCACGATGGTGGTCGAGCCGCCGGTCGTGAGCGACGCGAGCCCGAGGAACCCCCAGAACGTGGAGAGGCTTCGGTCGGCCACGAAGTACGAGACCTCGTCACGACCGGCGCGCCGTCGCCAGACGAATCCGGTGGCGAGAACGGCGGCGAGATACACGCCGAGAGAAACGAGCAGTATGGTCTGCACGAGTCCGAGCTACAAAGACTTCGCCACTTCTCGCGCGGCGGCTTCGAGCAGCACCGTCGCGACCGGGAGCGCTCTTTCGTCGATCGTGAACGCCGGCGAGTGATGCGGTCGATGCGGTCCTTCGGGTGCCGAGCCGACGAAAAAGAAGCAGCCAGGCACGCGGTCGAGGTACACCGACATGTCCTCGCCGCCGAGCGTACGGGTCTCGGTCACGACGTTTTCCTCCCCCAGGAGTCGCGCCGCCGTTTCGATGACGACGCCGGCGATCCGGGGGTCGTTGACTACCGGCCGGTTGATGCGCTTGTAGTCGACGCGGGCAGACAGTCCGGCGGCTTGAGCCGTGTGGGTGACGATTCGTTCGATCCTTCCCGGCATCGCCGCGCCGGTCGCCTCAGCGAACCAGCGGGCGGTCCCCGTGAGAACGACAGTCGATGGGATGACGTTGAATGCTTCACCTCCGTGCACGCTGGCGATCGTCACGACCGCCGGGTCCAACGGCGAGACCTCGCGCGACACGATCGTCTGGAGCGCCTCGATGATTCGCGCGGCGGTGACGATCGGATCGAAGGTCTCATGAGGCGCCGCGCCGTGTCCTCCGCGCCCTTCCACGTGGATACGGAACTCGTCGACGGCCGCCATGAGCGCGCGCCGGTTGATCCCGATCTTTCCGACCGGAAGCTGATTCCAGAGATGAAGACCGATCGCCGCCTGGACGCCCTCGAGGACGCCCGCTTCCGCGCACGCACGCGCCCCGCCGCCCGTCTCCTCGGCCGGCTGAAAGACGAGCCGGGTCGCGCCTGCCGGGTTGCGACGGAGCCTCTCGGCCACGGCGAGCGCGATCGCGACGTGGCCGTCGTGGCCACACGCGTGCATGCGGCCCGTCGTCTCGGAGGCGAACTCGACGCCGCTCGACTCGGTCAGCGGCAACGCATCCATGTCGGAGCGGAGAAGCAGGCGCGCGCCGTTCCGGTCGCCGACGTCCACTGCGACGCCGGTCCCGGCGACGCCGGTTCGCGGCGAAAGCCCCAGGCTCTCCAGACGTTTCGCGATCCTCCCGGCGGTCCGTGTTTCCTGGAACGCGAGCTCCGGGTGGCGATGCAGATCCCGGCGGGTTTCGATGAGCGTCTCGAGTTCCTCGCGGGGAAAATCGGACAGGATCTTCTCGACGCGGTCCAACTCGGAGGGCACGCGGGGATCTTACAGAACCGGTCAGCCGACCGCCGACGGCTGACAGCTGACAGCTATGATTTGCGCGTGACGCCTCTGGTCTCGCCGGAGCTCGATCGCTATCTGATCGGCCTCCTGCCGGAACGCGATCCAGTTCTCGAGGAGATGGAGGCCGTGGCGCGCGAGAGGAACGTCCCGATCGTCGGGCCGGCCGTGGCGACTCTCCTCTTCATGCTCGCTCGTTCGATCGGCGCCAGGCGTATCTGCGAGCTCGGAAGCGCGATCGGTTACTCGACGGCGTTCTTTGCGCGCGCGGTCGGCCCGGAAGGAACCGTTCTCTACACCGACGGCAGCGAGAAGAACGCTCGTGAGGCGACGGGATACTTGGACCGTATGGCCCTTCGAGACCGCGTGGACGTGCGGATCGGCGAGGCTGTCGAGATCCTGCTGTCGACGTCGGGAGAGTTCGACGTCATCTTCATCGACATCGACAAAGACGGCTACCCCCGCGCTCTCGAAGCCGCCGCTCCGCGAGTTCGGCCCGGCGGTTACCTCCTTGCTGACAACGTGCTCTGGTCGGGAAAGGTCGTGGACAGCTCGATCCGCGACCCCTCGACGGGGGGAATCCGCGAGTTCAACCGCCGTCTCTTTGCGCGCCGCGATTTCCAATCGGTCGTCGTGCCGCTGCGCGACGGCGTGGCGATCGCACGAAAGAACGGGTCTTGATCGACCGGGAGGAGCTGTTTCACCGCTTCCAGTTCTTCGCTTCGAGCGAAGAGCTCGACGTCTTCGAAGGGGCTCTCCTGGTCGCCGCGCTCGTCGACTCCAGCGAGAACCTCGGCGCCGCGCGGGCGAAGGTTTCGGAGCTCGCCGCGCGCGTTCGCTCCCGGGCTACGGAGGGAGAGCCCCCGCTGGAGGCGCTGCGGCACGTGCTGTTCACCGAGGAGGGGTTCTGCGGCGACCAGGAAACCTACGACGAGCCGATGAACTCCTCCGTTGCGAGCGTTCTCGAGCGTCGCCGCGGGATGCCCATTACGCTGTCGATCGTAACGGTCGAGGTCGGCCGCCGAGCCGGCATCCGCCTCGCCGGCATCGGCTTGCCCGGCCACTTCGTGGTCGGCGGAGAGGACCTGCCCGAAGAGACTTAC
>DASXTN010000189.1:0-7875 GCA_036505435.1 Thermoanaerobaculia bacterium
CCGCCTCCGTTCAAGGTCGTCATGCGCGACGCGGCGGAGCTCGTCCGGGCGCGCAAAGGTCGTCTCGCGCTCGGCTTCGGACTGCTCGCCATCAACCGGATCTGCGGCCTCGTCCTGCCCGGCACGACGAAGTTTCTGCTCGACGAGGTGATCGGGAAGGGAAAGCGCGAGCTCCTCGGGCTCCTCGTCCTCGCCGCCGGCGGCGCGACGCTCGTTCAGGCGATCACCTCCTTCATCCTCTCCCAGGTCCTCGGAAAGGCGGCCCAGCGTTCGATCACGGAGATGCGCCGGCGCGTTCAGCGGCACATCGGCAAGCTCCCGGTCGCGTTCTTCGATCAGACGAAGACCGGATCTCTCCTCTCACGCGTCATGAGCGATGCGGAGGGAATCCGCAACCTGGTCGGCACCGGACTCGTCGAAGTCGCCGGCGGCCTTCTGACCGCCGCGCTCGCGCTCGGAATCCTGTTCTACCTGTCGGCCAAGCTGACGTTGATCACCATCTCCGTTCTGTCCCTCTTCGGGTTGGTGCTCCTCTACGCGTTCCGAACGCTTCGCCCGCTCTTCCGCGAGCGCTCGAAGATCAACGCGGAGGTTTCCGGAAGGCTCACCGAGTCGTTCTCCGGGATCCGAGTCGTCAAGGCGTACCGCGCTGAGCGGCGAGAGGCGCTCGTTTTTTCGAGAGGTGTGCACCGGCTTTTCCGAAACGTCGCGAAGACGATGACCGGCTTCGCGGCGGTCTCCGCCTTCTCGACCCTTCTTCTCGGAGCCGTCGGCGTCGCGATCATGTGGATCGGCTCCCATGAGGTCCTCGCCCACCGCATGACGCTCGGCTCGTTTTTCTCGTTCACGCTGTACCTCGGGATGCTCGTTGGGCCGGTCATCCAGATCGTCTCGATCGGCAGCCAGATCACGGAGGCGTTCGCGGGACTCGAGCGTATCCGCGAGATCCGGGACGAGCATCGCGAGGACGAGACGGATCCCGCGCTCGAGCCTCTCCCCTCGATCGTCGGTCACGTCGAGTTCGACGAGGTCTCGTTCGAGTACGAGAGGGACGTTCCGGTGCTTCGCAACGTCTCGTTCGAAGCCCGGCCCGGGACGTCGACCGCGCTCGTCGGGCCCTCCGGCGCCGGCAAGAGCACGCTCATCGGCCTCGTCGCCGCGTTCTACCGGCCGACGTCCGGAGTGGTGCGCGTCGACGGTCACGATCTCTCCCGCGTGCGTCTCGCCGACTACCGCACGCAGCTCGGCGTTGTCTTCCAGGAGAACTTCCTCTTCGACGGAACCGTTCTCGAGAACATCGCCTACGCGTGCCCCGACGCGTCGCGTGAAGAGGTGCTCCGCGCGGCGCAGATCGCCCGCTGTGACGATTTCGTCCAGGACCTGGCCGACGGCTACGAGACCATCGTCGGTGAACGCGGTGTCAAGCTTTCCGGAGGCCAGAGGCAGCGGGTCGCGATCGCGCGTGCAATTCTCGCCGATCCCCGAATCTTGATCCTCGACGAGGCGACGTCCTCGCTCGACAGCGAGAGCGAGGCCGCCATTCAGGAAGGCCTGGGCGAGCTCATGAAGGGACGGACGACGTTCGTCATCGCCCACCGGCTCTCGACGATCCGCAATGCCGACATGATCCTCGTTCTCGAAGGAGGGCGGATCGTCGAGCGAGGCCGCCACGCGGAACTTCTCGCGCGCGGCGGACGCTATTTCGATCTGTACACGCGTCAGCACGGGATCGAGGCGAATCTCTTCCTGAATCCGGGCGAAGCGCCGGCGGAAGAGCGCGAGGCCGAGGAAGTCGCTCCGACCTCCGCCGATGCGGCCGCCACGCGGCTCCCTCTCGGCCTACCGCGCGAGTAAAATCGAGGGGATGTCGGAGAACCGGGAGCTGGCCCTCGCGTTCTGGGAAGAAGGCACGTCGAAGCTCATGACCGGGGATGTCGAGGAGGCGATTCGGCTCTTCACGCGTTCGCTCGAGCTCGAGCCGACCGCCGAGGCGTACACCTTCCGCGGCTGGGCCTACTCCTTCCAGGGCCGGATCGAAGAGGCCATCGAGGAGTGCCGGAAGGCAATCGCCACCGATCCCGCTTTCGGAAACCCGTATAACGACATCGGCTGCTATTTGCTGCAAAAGGGGGAGCTCGACGAGGCGGTGCCCTGGTTCGAACGGGCCAAAAAGGCTCGGCGATACGAACCGCGGCACTTCCCGTATCTGAACCTGGGACGGCTGCACGTCGCTCGTGGAGATTTCCAGAAGGCTGCGGAGGAGTTCCAGGGCGCGCTCGAAGAGAGCCCGGACGACCCGATCGCGTTGAAGTTTCTCGAAGCCCTCAGATTCAAAGTCAACTAGTCTTCTTCTCCACCCCGCGGAATTCGCCGGAAAGTCGGTTCGTTTTCGACAGCGCGGGAAAGAGAGGAGATTTCACCCATGGATCGTTTCGAGATGACCCCCCGGACCGCCTTCGAAACGCCGCTCGCGATCGGAGCCGACCGGGTCACTGCCTTCCTCCGGAAGGTCTACGGATGGATGTTCGCCGGGCTCGGAATCACGGCGGCAACCGCGTTCGCCGTGGCCGGATCGCCGACGCTCCTCCGGGCGATCGTCGGAAACTGGCTCGTCTTCATCGGCCTTCTGGTCGCGCAGGTGGCCCTCGTGATCGCGCTTTCCGCCCGGGTGGACCGGATGGCGCCGCGGACGGCGGCGGTCCTTTTCGTCGTCTACTCCGCTCTGATCGGCGCCATGCTCTCTGTGGTTCTGGTCGCGTTCACCGGCGCTTCGATCGGAACGACCTTCGTCGTGGCGGCTGGAATGTTCGGAGCGGTCGCAATCTACGGCACGACGACGAAGCGCAGTCTCGCCGGGATCGGCCAGTTCTTCATCATGGGCTTGGTGGGGCTCGTGCTCGCGATGGTCGTCGGTTTCTTCTGGAAGGCGCCGGCGCTTCAGTTCGTAATCTCGGTCGTCGGCGTTCTCGTCTTCACGGGTCTGGCGGCGTGGGACGCGCAGCGGCTCAAGGCAATGGCGGCGGTGACGCCGGACAACCTCCTCGCAGGCCGGGCGGTCGTCGGCGCACTCTCCCTCTACCTCGACTTCATCAACCTGTTCCTGTTTTTGCTCCGCTTCCTCGGGGCGCGGCGGGACTGAGGAGCTGCTCCGGAGAGCCACATGTACGTCCGGCGCGCTCTCTCCGGAGCTTTCATCGTCGCGGGCGCGGCACTGCTGGCGATCGCAGTGCTCCATTACGTGCGCGCGGCGCGCGGTCAGGAGGAGGGACGGGAGGCGCTTCGGCGGCAAATTGCCGCCGGCTACGCGACCACGTCCGTCCGCGCCGACGGTGCGTCCGATCAGGACGACCTTCCGCGCAGTGGGATGGTCCCTCCCGCGGCGGACTATCCGACGGGCCAGCCGATCGCCCGGCTCCGGATCCCGGCCGCGAAAATGGACTGGGTGGTCTTCGGCGGAGTGGACGACGCGTCGCTCGAAAAGGGTCCCGGACACGTGCCCGGCACCGCGCTGCCCGGACAGGAGAGCCCGTACGAAAACTGCGTGATTACCGCGCACCGCGACGCGTATTTCCGTAACCTCGGCTGGCTGCGAAGGGGACATACGATCGAGCTCGAGACGCCGTCGGGCACTCGCCGTTACCGCGTCGTCTCGCGCGAGATCGTGACACCGGAGACGGTGCGAGTCCTCGCTCCGTCGAAGAAACCGAGACTCACCCTCATCACCTGCTATCCCTTCACCTACATCGGCCCCGCGCCGAAGCGTCTCGTCGTCGTCGCAGAACCGGTCACGACCGCACGAGCGCCCGCAACCGCCTCCTCACGCGCCCGCTGAGGCGGTGGCCGTTTCAGGTTCCCCAACCTGAAACCTGCAACTTGCAACCTGCAACCTTTGTTCATGGCATTCCTTTTGAACGCCGTGCCCGCGAAGGAGGATCGGAGGAGTCCATGACGACCCGAACCGTTCGAGCCGCGCTCGCGCTCGCCACATTGCTCATGGCGGCGCCGGCGCTCGTCGACGCCGCGTTCCTCGCCAAAGGTAAGAAGAGATCGTCGCATTCGACGCGACACAAGCGCGCGACCCGGCCGAAGCCGGCCGGGATCCCGATCGCCCCCACGACCGTCAACAATCCGGCGACCGCCGCCCTCGTTGCCCGCGGCGCGTCGGGAGGAGCGGTTCTCCGCGCGCAGATCCTCCTGGACCGCGCGCGCTTCTCGCCGGGCGAAATCGACGCGGCGTGCGGGACGACCATGCAGAGAGCCGTGGCGGGCTTCCAGAAGGCGCACGGGGCCAAACCGAACGGGGTCGTCGATCCCAAGACGTGGAAGCTCCTGAACGCCGACACGGCGCCGGCGCTCGTGCGCTACGCCATCCGACCGGAAGACGTCGCGGGCCCATTCCTGGAGGTGCCGGAAGACATGATGGAGAAGGCGACCCTTCCCGCGCTCGGGTACGCGAACGCGCTCGAAGGGATCGCGGAGAAGTTTCATTCGAGCCCGAAGCTCCTAGCCCGGTTGAACCGGGGCAAGTCGTTCGACAAGGCGGGAGAGAAGATCGTGGTGCCGAGCGTGCGAACGTCGGATCCACCGCCCAAGGCGGCGAAAGTCGTCATGGACAAAGCGAATCTGACCGTGACGGCTTTCGACGCAGACGACAAGGTGCTGGCGCAATACCCCGCGACCATGGGGAGCGAGCACGATCCGCTGCCGATTGGCAACTGGAAGGTCAACGGGGTCTCGAAGAATCCGCCTTTTCACTACAATCCGGATCTCTTCTGGGATGCGGAGGCGAAGGATGAGAAGACGACGATCCAACCGGGACCCAACAACCCCGTGGGTGTCGTCTGGATCGACCTATCCAAGTCCCATTACGGGATTCATGGAACGCCCGAGCCGTCCACGGTCGGAAAGACGCAGTCGCACGGGTGCATTCGTCTGACGAACTGGGACGCCGCGGAGCTGGCGGCGATCGTGACGCCGGGGACGCCGGCAATCCTGAAGGAGTAGGAATTCGAGCTCGCGGCGCGGTGCTGTTCGCAGCCGGGTTTCTTCTCGGGGGCCTGTTCGTCTACTACGTGCTCTGGCGAACGGGAGGTCTCGCGCCGCGACACCTCGCGTCGCTGACGACGGCGGACCTGACCGGCGCGACTCGGCCGGCGACGCCGCCGCCACTCGCGACGATTCCATTCCCGGAGACGACGCCCGCCGGGTTTGCTCCTCTCACCGGCTCGGCGACTCCGAATCCGACCTTCGGTGCGGTGAACGGCGAGCCGACCCCTCGAGGCTCCGCTCTGTCGTCGGCGTTCGGCACGCTCGAGGGGCGGACCCTGGCGATGCCGGTCGTCGGGGCGCGAACGCTCGACCTGAGGGACGACTTCGAGGAGGAGCGCGGATCGCGCAAGCACGAAGCGATCGACATTCTCGCGCCGCGTGGGACCCCGGTGGTCGCCGCCGACGAGGGGAAGGTCGAGAAGCTCTTTACGAGCAAGCAGGGCGGCTTGACGGTCTATCAATTCGACCGCGATGACACGCACTGCTACTACTACGCGCACCTCGACCGCTATGCGGAAGGCTTGCGCGAAGGGCTTTTTCTCCGGCGCGGGGATCCGGTCGGCTACGTGGGCACGACCGGAAATGCTCCGCGCGACACGCCGCATCTCCACTTCGCGATCTTCGAGCTCGGTCCGGAGAAGCGGTGGTGGGAGGGTAAACCGATCAATCCGTACCCGTTTCTGATGAAGGTCAAATAAGATCGGGTTCTCGACGGCAGTCTCTCCGATGGACGACCGCAAATACCGCCACCGCGGCTACATGGACTCCTCCGACGAGGTCCGTCCTCGTGGGCCGCGATCGGGCGCGCCCGGCCGGACCGAGGGAGCTCCGCGCGGGCGAGGCATCGACCTCGACAAGGCCGTCGTCTTCGCGTGCAAGGCGTGCGGCGAGAAGCAGCGTGACCTCGAAGAGATCCGCTTCGACTCGACATGTCCGAAGTGCGGCGCGGACCTGCACGCCTGTGCCCAGTGCGCTCACTTCGACACGTCGGCACGCTTCGAGTGTACGCAGCCGATTCCCGAGCGCATCCGTTCCAAGAAAACACGCAACACCTGCTCCTTCTACTCTCCCGCCCGAACGTTCGATCTGACCGGATCGCGCGCGATCGAAACCCCGGACGACGCCCGCGCCGCCTTCGACAGACTGTTCAAAAAGTAGTTCCAGGTTTCCGGGCTCCTGCAACCCGCAACCTTTGGGCGGAACGGTTCCTGCATAGGAAGGACTTCGAACCAAGGAAAGGAGTCCCCTATGAAGGCCGAGGATGTGATGACCCCCGATCCGACGACGTGTGGCCCCGAGGATGACCTGTCGGCCGCGATCGACGTCATGAAAAAGGAGAACTGTGGCATCGTACCGATCATCGAAGGCAATGGCGCCAGCCGTGTGGTCGGCGTCGTCACGGATCGCGACATCGCGCTCTACCTCGGGGAGAACGACGTCCGTCCCTCGGAGGTCCGTGTCTCCGAGGTCATGACGACCGACATCGTCTCCTGCCCGCCGGACGCGGACATTCAGGAAGTCAGTCGCAAGATGCAAGAAGCGCAGGTGCGCCGCGTGCTGATCACCGACGGAAAGCGGCTCCTCGGCGTCGTCTCGACCGCAGACCTTGCCCGCGCGTCCGCGCATTCGAAGCGAGACGAAGTGGGAGAAGAGGTCGAACGGGTGATGGAGAAGGTCTCGGAGGAAACTCCCGGCAACCGGCCGCGGACGTAACACCGACCTCGCCGAGTCAACGCCCCGCTTCGTTCGCCGCCCGCCGCAGAACGGCGCGCAGCATTCGCTGCGTGAGCTTTCCCGTAAACGTGTTCTGCTGGCTCGGATGATAGGAGGCGTAGAGGACCGAGTCGCCGATCGCGTAACGCGCTCCATGACTGAATCGCGGCCGGGGACGGCGGTGCGGCGCGCCGGCCTCGGCGAGCGCGAGCAGGCACGAGTCGAAAGCGAGGCTGCCGAGCGCGACCAGGACTTTCGGCTTCTCGATCAGCTCGATCTCCCGGATCAAGTACTCGCGACAGTTCCCGAATTCTTCCGGCAGCGGCCGGTTGTCGGGAGGCGCGCACTTGACTGCCGCCGTCAGAAGAGCCCCGGAGAGCTCCAATCCGTCACCCGCACGAATCGATTCGGGCCGGTTCGACAGCCCGACCGCATGGATCGCCCGGAAGAGGAAGTTCCCCGATTCATCGCCGGTGAAGATACGACCAGTCCGATTACCCCCATGAGCCGCGGGCGCAAGCCCCACTATCAACAGACGCGCGCGCGGGTTCCCGAAAGCCGGCAGCGGCCGGCTCCAGTAGGTCTCGCCCCGGAAGCGCCGTGGGGTGCGGCGGGCGGCTTCCTCACGCCAGGCGACGAGACGCGGGCATCGGCGGCAGGAGACGACGCGGCTCTCGAGGCGAAGAAAGGCGGATTCGGTACCGCTCAGCGGCGTGAGTACTTCCCGGTGAGATTCCCTTCCGCCAATACATGGCCGCGAATCGCCCCGAGCAACTGCGCCTTGGTTGCGCCGGCGGGGAGCTTCACGTCGGAATCGAGCGCATACAGTGTGAAGACGTACCGGTGCGTGCCGCCGGGAGGACACGGGCCGCCGTAGCCGGTCTTGCGAAAGTCGTTCTTCCCCTGAAGGCCGCCCCCGGCGATTTCATCGCGGGGCGGCACCCCCTCCGGCAAGCCGGAGGAAGATGGGGGAAGGTTGTAGACGACCCAGTGGACCCAGACGCCCGCCGGCGCGTCCGGGTCGTCGCAAACGAGCGCGACGCTTTTCGTTGCTGCGGGGAGTCCGGTCCACGAAAGTGGCGGAGACACGTCTTTCCCGTCGCACGTGTACTG